>JAYWGG010000272.1:0-15300 GCA_043778415.1 Saprospiraceae bacterium | reverse complement strand
CTCGTCCGACAAGATACGGCAGAGGTTTCTACCTTTTTTCGCAAAGACGATGACCTTTGGCAAAGCGGCGCAGTAAGTGGTTTGGAAAATGAGGTTTTCCTGAAATCCGTCGGCGTAAGTCTTTCGCTATCAAGAATTTATAAAAATATTTTTTAAAATTATTTCCAACAATGCAAGCACACGAGCTATCGAATATTTTATTTATCGACATCGAAACAGTATCCCAATTCGCCACTTTTGGGGAGTTGGACGATACGTTCAAAGACCTGTGGCGGCAGAAAACCAAGCAGTTGCTCAAAAAATACGACAGCGACACGGCGACCGCCGACACCGACGCTGCCGAGCAATACGGACGAGCCGCCATCTATGCCGAATTTGGAAAAATTATCTGTATTTCGGTTGGGCGACTCACCGAAAAAGAGGGAGAATGGACGCTGCACCTCAAGTCTTTCGCACACCACGACGAGGCGACGCTGCTGCAAGAGTTTGCCGAAATGCTCGCCAAAAGGTACGCAAAGGCAGAAAATTTTGCTTTTTGCGGTCACAACATCAAAGAATTTGACCTGCCCTATATGTGTCGCCGTTTTTTAATCAATAATCTTCCGTTGCCGAATATGCTGGACTTGGCGGGCAAAAAACCATGGGAAATCAAACACTTGGACACGCTCGAAATGTGGAAATTCGGGGACATCAAGAGCTACACGTCGCTCAAACTGTTAGCCGCAGTGTTCGGTATTCCGTCGCCCAAAGGCGATATTGACGGCAGCCAAGTAGGGCGCGTGTATTGGGAAGAAAACGACCTTGCCCGCATCGCCGTTTATTGCGAAAAAGACGTGCTGACGGTCGCACAGCTGCTGCTCCGCCTCCGCAATCTGCCGCTTTTGGCGACGGAGCAAATAAAACACCAGCCTTTGAGCTTGGAGTGAGGAAGTGTGACTTTACTTTTTAGCGGAACTCGCAGGTTTTGCCGTCGTCGCTGCGGTAGTAAAAATCTGCATTTTGTCGTTGTTGTTGGCGACCAAAAAAAGCTGTTTTCCATTTTTTAGATGGATATTGGCGAGGTCTTTGGCTTCTTTGCCCGCCCAAAACCCGCAATCTCTGTTCGCCACTGGTTTGAAACCTCCTTTGCCGTCGCCGATGAGCAGCGTGCCGTTGGAGGCATCGTAGCGACCTGTTTCTACCTCGCTCGAGTAGTCGTTGCCGACCGCGAGCAAATCCAAAAAGCCGTCGTGGTTAAAATCTTGTGCGATTATCTTATATACGGGCGCAAATTGTATTTCGGCGGGCAGTACTTTGGCGGTAAATTTTCCATTTCCTTCATTCTGAAAGTAGGTAGTTTTTAGATTTTTGGTAAAAAGATGCAACGAACTTTCGAGTTCTTTTTTGGGATAAATATCTTCTATCGTAGCAACAGAGTACGGCTGATAACGTAAAAATCTCTTTTTGAGGCTCGGAATTTGTTTGGTCAGTAATTCCTTTTGCACCAACGGGTAGCATTTTCCTTGATTGTAATATGCCATGATTGGGTCGGTGCTGCCGTTGTTGTCAAAGTCCTTCGAGAAAACTTGCAGCGGATAGGTAGCTGTGGCGCGAAGTCGAGAGTTGGCACCCAAATTGCCGCAGACCAAATCTATGTCACCGTCGCCGTCCATATCGGTAGCGAGTATCGTATTCCACCAGCCGTTGGAGTTTTCAAACCCAAAAGCCGCCGTCGCATTGATGAATTTCGTGCCGCTCCACTTGTAAATCGTAATCGGCATCCATTCCCCACTGACTATCATTTCGGCTTTGCCGTCCTTGTCTAAATCTGCAAACTGGATAGCACAAACCATTCCACCTTTTTGAAATTCGGGCGCAACTTGAGCCGTCACGTCTGAAAATTTCCCATTGTTATTTTGTAAAATAAAGCTGTTGGGACTGATTGGATACGCTCCCGCCACGACTCTGCCGCCCACGAAAATATCCAAATCGCCATCGCCGTCGTAATCAAAAGTAGCTACACACGAGCCGCTGTCGCCGATATGCGGCAAGGCATCAGCCGCTTTCGTAAAATTACCTTTTCCGTCATTGAGGTATAAATGGTTTTCGTAGATATTTGCGCCTTGTGGGTGTGTGTTGCCGCCGCTCACGACGTACAAATCCAAGTCTTTGTCACCGTCGGCATCAAAAAATGTCGCTCCCATTTCTTCATATTGCTTGTCTGCCTCCCAAGTTTTTTCGGATATTCTATGAAATTTGCTGTCCGATGATTGCACGAAAAGAGCAGCAGGTTCGTTGGCTGCGCCGCCTACATAGAAGTCCTCCAAGCTGTCGGCATTCACGTCGCCTACAGCTATGCAGGGTCCGAGTGCGGAAAGTTTGTGCGGAATAAGCAGTTCGCGGTCGTAGTCCGTAAATTCATTTTCTTGATGAATAAAATCAATACCCGTAGTGACGGCATTAAGTTCTTCAAAGATTGGAGTTGCTTTGGGCGAAGCCGCCCAATTTCTTTTTTGAGCGTCGGCGTGCTTGACCGTTAGTTTTTGATTGGCTTTTACTTGAGTCAGGGTTTGTGTTTTTCCGTCTGCCCAACGGATTTCGACTTTGTCCACGAGGGTCTGTTGCCCGAGTCCAAAGTGAATCAAATGCTGGACGGAGGAGAAAAATCCACGCGTGGGCGTGAGTTCTTGATACTGAATTTCGCCGCTGTTGTAAGTGATGCGGACTGCTGCACCAGTTCCGTTGGTATTTTTTCCTTCGCCTCGTAGTTCGAGCTGTAAGAAATTATTTTTACCAATTTCATTGGATTTATTTTCAAAAATACTGGCGAGGTCGCCGATGTTGTTGATGATAAGTTCGAGGTCGCCGTCGTTGTCGAGGTCGGCATAAACGCAGCCATTGGCGAAGGTTTTTTCTGCAAAGCCCCAAGCGTCTGATTTATTAGTGAAATTAAAATTTCCGTTATTTTGGTAACAATAATTTTGGATTTTGTTGGACGGGATTTTATCTAAATAATTATTTATATCGCCGTCAATCCTGCTGCCTGCTCTCATCATCGAATCGAGCGTGAAGTTCACGTAGTCGTTGTCTGTGAGGTCGCGACGGTAGCCGTTGGTGATAAAAATATCTCGTTTGCCGTCGTTGTCGAAGTCCATCATTATGGGCGCCCAACTCCAATCGGTGTCTGAAATATGGGCTAATTCGCCGATGTCCGAGAATCCTTTTCCTGTATTTATTTGCAAGACATTGCGCATTAACTGCTCGCCATAGCCGTATTTTATCAGTGCATTAACGCGGTCATTTTTCATCACGGTGCCGAGTTGTTTTTGGCGTTGGTTGCTCTCGGGGTTCATATCTACCTGCATCACATCGGGCAACCCATCGTTGTTAATGTCTGCTATGTCCACTCCCATACCGTTAAGAACGGTGTGGCGAAAATAGTCGCTAATGCGATTGCTGAACGTTCCATTCTTATTATTGATATATAAAAAATCGGGTTCGAGAAAATCGTTGGCGATATAAATATCTGGAAAGCCGTCGTTATTGATGTCTGTGACGGTGCAGCTCAAACCGAAAGCACGGTTGTAGATGCCCGCTTGTTTGCTTACATCGGTGAAAGTATTGTTTCCGTTGTTGCGGTAGAGTCGGTCGGATTCGTAGGCATCGTCGGGAGTGGTTCGACGCGTTAGTTTTCCATCTTTATCGGCGGACACTCGTACTTTATTTTGGGTCATAAAGTTGGTGAGGTGATTGAGGAGGTACATATCCAAGTCGCCGTCGCCATCGTAATCAAAAAAATTGGCGTGGTTGGAGGCGCATTGGTCGTCCAAACCGTAAGCTTTTGAGCTTTCTGTGAATGTGAGATTTTTGTTATTGATGAATAGAAAATTAGAGCGTTTTTCGGGGACGAGTCCTGTGCGGCACGCATAAATATCCATAAATCCGTCGGCATTGATGTCCACCATCGTAACACCAGTTTTGATGCCTTCGGCAGCGGCGGTACCCGATGTTTGGGTGATGTCTTCAAACTTGAGGTTGCCTTTGTTGAGATAAAGTTTGTTGTTTCCCTGCGTCGAGACGAAATAAATATCTTCTAATCCGTCGTTGTTGATGTCGCCGACTGCCAGACCGCCGCCATTGTAGAGGTAAGTGAACGTGATGGCATTGAGGTCGTTTTGGTCTTTTACATTGTTCTCGAAACTCACGCCCGTGCTTGCTGCATCTAACTTTTTGAAGACAGGCGGCTCATTGGTTGCGGTCGGAGCGGTGAGGTCAGAGGAAGATTCTTTTTTATTTTGGCAAGCAAGCAGAAAGCAAATAAAATAAAATATCGAAAAAAATTTCACAAATTTTGAGCTGAATGTGGTCATTGCTATTTTCGTTTGGCGAGTGGTGTATTTTAAGATTAGGAATCCAAAATACACATTAAAAATATTAAAATATAAACAAAGCAATAACTGTGCCTTATATTTCTTCAAACCTCAAAAAACGAATTGCATGCCGAGCAGAAGGTATCCAGCCATGATGCGCTGGAGGTAATAGTCGGCGTAAGCGTCCGTAAAATTGGTTTTTAGGAGCTGTGTGGGCTTAAGATGCAGTAGATTGTCGCCGATAAGACTCCAACGCCACGAAGACGCAGGCGCTTGATAGGTGTAATTGAAGCCGATGTTCCAAAAATTATTTTGTTGCTTTTGTCCAAAAACCTTACTTTTGGCATTCGTAAAAGCCAGCAAATTAGCTAATTTTAGGCTCTTGACGGGCGCAATATCTATGCTGCCGCCGACTTCGTAGCTTTGGTATTGGTTGGTTTGGTTGGCTATTTTTTGGACGTTGTGTTGAAAATTTGTTTTGAAGGACAGCTCGACGGGCGCGTTCCACTTGGAATCCATTTGGAGCGTAGCGATGTGATTGGTCTGCCGAGTGTTTTGCAGTTGATTTTCTATGAAAGCAAAGCCGCCGTTGTCCAAAAAATGGCAGGTAATGGTGGCTTTTGCACGCAACTTTTGGAGTGGCGCGCTGATAGTTGCGGCGGCAGTAGTCGTGCTGTTGGAGGGCGTTAAAATTCTTTTTTGGACGAAATAATCGGTCGCAAACTGGCTGTAATCGGTCGGGATTTTGCTCCGAAAAGATTGATTGACACTGCAAAAAATAAAAAAGCCTTGATAATTGACCAATTTATAAAATAAACCAACGTTGTGGGCGGCAGTCAGATTGTCCGCTCCGATGCCGCCAGCGACGGCGGTGCGAGCGTCCAAAATCTGGTAGCCATTTCGTACCTCTTCGAGGCTCATGGCGTTTTGTTGGTGCGAATATTTTATTCTGATTTGGTCGGTCTTGCTGAAATTGTAATCTACCAGAAGCTCGGCTGCTGGAAAATTCTGCGAAAAAAACTGTCCGTTGAGCGCGGACTTTCGATGTCTGAACCCAAGCGTGCAACTGAAATTCCACTTATTTTGTTCGTAAGAAAGCTGCGCGTCGCTCCCCAATATTTGCGAAAAATAATTATTTCCATTCGTAAATGGCGTTTGTAGCAAGCGATTGGCTCCCAAATCGGAGTTTGCGCTCGTGGCGTTGTAGCGTGCAGAGAACTTGCAACTCCAATTTTTCCACGTTTTTTTGTAATCGTTTTGCAGTGCAACCGATTGGCTGACATCAACGATAGACTGCCGCAAATAGTACGTTTTGGTGTTGGTATTTATCGCAATAGGAAGTCCAAAAATAGGGTTCAAGTCGTTGAGGGCATGAAATCCAACAGAATTATCTACAAAAGCGGTTATTTTGAGCGTATTTTTCCACGCATTTGGCATTTTGGCAGCCCAAACGGTGTTGAAAAGCAAAGAATGGGTTTTGAGGCAGCTTTCTTGCCCAAAATCTGCGTTTTTTCCGACAAAAATTCCGTCGGATTGCTCGTTGGTCGCATAAATATCTTGGTGGTAGCTGCCAAAAATTTTGACAATATTTTTTTCGTCGGGCTGATAAACAGCTGCAAGCGAGCCGCCAAAAACACTTTTTTGGCGCACATTGACATTCTTACCGTCGAATATTCGCGTGTCGCTGAAATAATTTCGTTGGAAAGACGCTTCGTTGCGTCGCTTGCTGAACGTCGTGTAAGCGGCGGCTTTCCAAGTAAAAAAATCGGTTTCTTTGTCCTCGTAGCCAAAGTTTAGCACGCCTTCGTCGGACGCAATATTGTTCGACTTCGCTCCCTGTGCAGTATATTGCTCCAACAGCTTATCCATCACTTCAGGCAGATGCACCAAGACCTCCAAGCCGCCCGCCATATCCAATGCGTCAAAGACAGACAGCGTATTTTTGTTGGTATTGTTGGCGTTCAGAAAAAAATTAAAGGCTTTCGTTTCGTGGATATTAAACAAGTTATTTTCGCTCCGATAGCGATTTTTGATGCCGCCAAAAGCTCCGAGCAAACCACTCAACCTGTGGAGAGCGGTCTGTTTGAGCCGCACGTCCAACGCCACTTTGTCGGATTTGGAGCCGTCGAAAGCCTCCAACGCATCTTTGTAGTGATTGATGAGCTGGACGCTTTCCAACTTTGAAAACTCAATACTTTCGCTGCTCGCTTTGTGCTGATTGTTGAGAATATCTTTGCCGTGCAGCAAAAGTTTGTCAATTTTTTTTCCTTGATATTTAATAATTCCGCCTTCGAGCGTCACGCCGGGCAGTTTTTTCAAAATATCTCCCAGCGTCTGTTCGCGTCCGTTGGAGAACGATTGGAGTTGAAATTTTAGCGTATCGCCGTTCTGCAACACGCCGTAAGTTTGGGCTTTGATGACCACATCGGGAAGCAACGAATTGGCATCGAGCAACACGAGCGGCACGGTATCCTTGGACGACAAAAAATACCAACGCCACACCGTAATGTGCGCCATCATGCGGACGCGAACCAGCGCGCTATCACCTGACATCGAGTGCTGCCAAATCCCGTTTTCGTCACTGGTCGTGAACGCCAAACTGCCAGAAGAATCTTTTTTCATCAACTCCACAAACGCACTCGGCGCAGTAGTTCCGTCCTCAAAAAGTACTTTGCCTTTTATCGAATATGGATTTTGCTGCGCTGACATATTTTGCGCCACCACGCCGCACAGAAGCCACGTCGCCCACAAAAAACTAATTTTTAGGTGCTTCATTGGCAGATTTTTTTTTGCGTGCCGCTTCTTTCAGAATCCTTTCGTTGTCTTTTTCGCGATTGTTTTCCTTGATGCCCAAATGTTGGCACCAACTGATGGTTTTTTTGGGCGTTGGAATAGCTATCACAGGTGTTTCGCTCGCTTTGATGGTCTGTATTTCGTCCAAAAAATAGGTAAAATCGGCTTTGCCTTGTTTTATTTGGAGGCTCACTATCAAGCCCGGCAAGCCGCCATAGATAAGCGGACCTTCCGAGATTGGGATTTCGTTGCTGTACCAAGCTGTTAGCGTGTCGTTGCAGCTGTAACCCGTACATTTGATGCACTCGAAGTTGGCAATTTTCTTTTTTTCGTCCGAACACTGCCAAGCAAAGTCGCTCAAAAAATCAACAACCGTCGTTTGGTCGCTGTAAATATCGGTCGTACTTTGGTGCGTCTTTGCGTCTTTATAGGTTTTGTATTCAGTTCCAGCGGAGCGCGAATTGGGGTCAATACTTTTTACGCCGTCCTTGATGGTATAAAAACCACTGCCGAACTCGAAAACGGATTTTCCCGCCACATAAAGCAACTCGTAAGCTCGATAACTGTATTGGAGTTTGTCAAACATTTTTTCTAACATCAGTCTTTCGGACGGAGAAGATTCCATTTTTTGCCGCTGGCTCAACTGCGGCACCGCAGCACCGTGTCCCATATAGACGAACTTCGTGGCTTGTCCCGTCGTCGCCGCTACGCAGCAGCATATCATCAACATCGAAAAAAAGTATTTCATAAAAAAGGATTTTGAAAGGTTGCGGAAAACAGTAAGTTAAACAACCACCACCAAATATAAACCTAAATCATCAGAAAGTCAGTTATTTTTCTTATTATAAATACCAAAAGTATAGTTCAGTTTGAAGCAATGCGTTTGGACGATAAAAGTCGTCGTGCCGTGTTTATCAACATCATATATTTTGTTCAGTCCGCCATAAACATAAGAATATTCTAACCTTATGTTAGGTTTCGCCTTTACGGATACAAGCCCTTGAATGTCAAAATGGTAGGGTTTATTCTGTTGGCTCGCAATGTTAAAATCTGTTTCAAACAAAAATGAATTTAAGATGCCTCCACCTACTCTTACATAATCGTTAAGTAAAGAATATTTTATGTTCATCGGGAAATTGATAAAATAAAGATTCAAGCTGGCGCCATCTTCGCCCGAAAAGTTGAATTGGCTGTCTGGTTTTAAAGACGCGCTGCGGTGCGAAAAGCCCAATCCACTTTCCAATAAGATTTTGCCTCTGGCATATTGAGCAATTATTTCCGTATTCACGGAATAATTATTGGTCATTAGCTTACTTTCTCTATTATTTACAATCTTATTCGCACCATATAGAGCCAATCGTGTATTGTTTAGCCCAACCGAAAAGCTCGTTGAAAACTGCGCGCAAGCAAAATTAATGGCGACTACATTCAGAACAAGTGTTAAAAGTATTTTCATAATTCCGTTTTTATCTAAACATGAAAAATCCTTTTGCAAATATAAAACATTGTCACGAAAATTCCAAATATTTTTTTATTCGGTAGATTTTTTGGTTTTTTTTTGTGAGAATTGTATATTTTTGCTTTACTTTGTACGATGATTGCTACCGCCGATAAGAAAAAAATCTTGCTCCTCACGCCGCCATTCGTGCAGCTCAACACGCCCTATCCTGCCACAGCTTATCTCAAAGGCTTTCTCAACACGCTTGGCTACCGCTCCTATCAGGCTGATTTGGGTATTGAAGTGATTTTGTCTATTTTTTCTAAAAAAGGATTGACGGCTCTTTTTGAAAAAATAAAGTCACTCACAAGCACTTTTTCTGAAAATAGTCAGCGAATTATCGCCTTGCAAGATGATTATATTGCCGTCATAGAGCCGACTGTTCGGTTTTTGCAACACAAAAATCCTACGCTTGCGCTCGCCATCGCAGGCAGAGATTATCTTCCCGAAGCGGCGCGATTCGCAACTTTGGAAGACCTCGATTGGGCTTTCGGAACGCTCGGAACACACGACAAAGCTCGCCATTATGCGACACTTTTTTTGGAAGATTTGGGCGATTTGATTACCGAAACGCTCGACGAAAATTTTGGATTCAGTCGCTATGCCGAGCGATTGGGGCGCACCGCTACTCACTTTGAGCCGATTCATGCTGCACTTTGCGCGCCCAATTCATACATTTCTGGTATTTTGCTGACGCTGTTGGAGGAAAAAATAAGTTTTTCGCAACCTGATGTTATTTGTATCACCATTCCGTTTCCGGGAAATGTGTTTTCAGCATTCAAAATTGGTCAATATGTTAAGTCGCAATATCCTCATATTCAGATAGTTATGGGCGGCGGCTACTGCAATACAGAACTTCGCAGCGTTTCCGACCCGCGCGTTTTTCAATACGTCGATTTTATCTGCCTCGACGACGGCGAATTGCCTTTGCAATTACTTTTAGAACACTTGGAGGGCAAGCGAGCCGTGTCACAATTAAAGAGAATTTTTACTATTTTTTCTCAAAAATCAATACAAAATGAAGGCGTTGTTTTATATACCAACACCGCTCCCGAAAAAGATATTCCGCAGCGAGAAACGGGAACGCCTGACTATTCGGACTTGCAACTTGCTGACTATCTGTCTGTTATAGAAGTCACAAATCCTATGCACCGCCTCTGGAGCGACGGGCGTTGGAACAAACTTACGTTGGCTCACGGTTGTTATTGGGGAAAATGCTCTTTTTGTGACATATCATTGGACTACATCAGTCGCTACGAACCAGTCAATGCAAGCATTTTATGCGACCGAATCGAAGAAATTATCGCTCAAACTGGCGAAACTGGATTTCATTTTGTGGACGAAGCCGCGCCTCCCGCTTTGATGCGCGACTTATCGATAGAGATAATGCGACGAAAAATAACCGTCACTTGGTGGGCAAATATTCGCTTCGAAAAGAGCTTCACTCCCGACCTTTGCCGACTCCTGAAATCGGCAGGCTGCATAGCAGTTTCGGGAGGATTGGAAGTTGCCTCCGACCGACTTTTGGCACTCATGGAGAAAGGCGTGACGGTGGCGCAAGTGGCGCGAGTAGCGGCAGCCTTCACGGACGCGGGCATTATGGTTCATGCTTACTTGATGTACGGATTTCCGACCCAAACGACGCAAGAAACCGTTGATTCGTTGGAGAATGTGCGCCAATTATTTGAGTCCGGAGTCGTGCAGTCTGGCTTTTGGCACCAGTTCGCGATGACTTCCCACAGCCCCGTTGGGCTGAACCCCAAAAAGTATGGCGTAGTGAGGACGGGTCCAGAGTTCGGAGGATTCGCAGACAACGACCTCTACCACGACGACCCACAAGGAGCCGACCACGAGGCTTTTTCCGCAGGTCTAAAAAAGTCATTGTTCAACTTTATGCACGGCGTAGGATTTGATTTTCCGCTCGCGGATTGGTTTGATTTTAAGATTCCGAAGACGAGCGTAGCGCCAAATTTTATAGAAAATGTACTGTCGCAACCCTCTGAACTTTCCGCCAGACCGCATCAAATTGTTGTCTGTTTGTCCAATAATTTTATTTCAAAAAAGAGTAGTATTGTGACAAAAAAGAAGAAGAAAAATGACGATTTTTCTGAAATGATTTTTTTGAGTAAAAAAGAATTATTTACGCTCCAAACAGGAAAAGACACTGCTGAATGGCTGCAAAATATTTTACCTAAATTGCGTTTGACTGCTGACAATCAACTCTTTACACTCCAAATGCTGCAAAAAGAGTTTGAAAAAGCTGCACTCGCCGACTTCGACACTTTCGAGGAGTTCTTGACTTCTTTCACTTGGCAACAACTGAAAGAAACTGGTTTGGTGTTGGTGTAAAAAGCCAACAACAAGTATCGAACATTAAAAATCGGACATTACATTTTAGGACAAAGTGATTGCACACAATTTCTCAAAATACAATTTTTACCGCTTTTTTTCAAATTACTTGTCGTCCGACCGCTTTTGCAACCTGTTGGAGTTGTCCGAAAAGTTCCGTAAACTCGGAGTGGTCGAGTTGTTGGCTCGCATCGCTTTTGGCTACTTTTGGATTGGGGTGTACTTCTATCAGCAAGCCTTCCACGCCCATCGCCATACAGGCTTTGGATAGGTCTGGCACGCCGTAAGCGTAGCCCATGGCGTGACTTGGATCAAGCACGACAGGCAGATTGGTGTAGTGTTTGAGGTAAGCTGCGCCGCACAAATCGAGCGTAAAACGGGTTTTGGTTTCAAATGTCCTGATGCCGCGCTCGCAAAGTACGACCTGTTCGTTGCCGCCGCTCAACACAAATTCGCTGGCTTGGACGAACTCTTGGAGCGTGGAGCCGAAGCCGCGCTTGATGAGAATTGGTTTTCTGGCTTTGCCGCAGGCTTTCAGAATACTTTGGTCGTACATCGCTTTTGCACCGACTTGCACAATATCGGTGTAGTCAATCACGTCTTGGACGTGCGTGCTGTCTTTTACCTCCGTGATGATGTTCAGTCCGTATTTTTCTCGGACTTTAGCGAGCATTTTCAAGCCCTCCAAGCCCAGACCCTGAAAACTGTACGGCGACGTGCGAGGCTTGTAGCAGCCCGCCCGCAGCGTCCCGATGCCCAAACTTACCAGCAATTCGGCACTTTGTGTGATTTGCTCTTGGCTTTCGATGCTGCAAGGTCCGGCTATCACGACGCAGTTTTGGGAGTCGCCGCCGATGGTTTTCGTCCCCCAATTCACGGTGCGCGTGCGGTCTAAATAAGTCCGATTGCTCAACTGCATATCGCTGTCCATCGGAAAAAAGGCATCTACGAAGGGTTCGTATTGCGGAGCCAACTTTCGATAGGCGTTGGGTGTGACGAGGGTAGAAAACGAGCCGTTGAAAAGATGTATGGCTTCTAATTCTTGCGCCAAGTCCAATGCTTTGGCTTCGCCGACGGACGATTTTAGGTGAATAATCATGATTCAGATTGAATAAGTTGGTTGAAAGTGAGTGCGCCGCAAAGTCGGTTTTTTTCGTCCACGATGGGCAAAAATAAGAGTGGAAAACTCAGCCGATGCACTAATTGGAGCAATTCGTGTACCGTATTTTCGGTTTTCAAAGTGATTGGTTGGGCGTTGATTAGTTCTTCGGGGCGTATAGAGTCCAAGTTGCCGATGTGCCGAATCAAGCCTTTGCGAATGTCCGCATTGGTGACAATGCCCAGCAAATTTTGTTCTGCGTCGGTGAGGCAGACCACGCCCATTTTGAAATTATCTATCGTAGTAAGGATTTTTTCAAGGGAAATATTTTCCAACAAAAGTGTAGGCACGTCCGAAAGCGGCATCATAAAATGACCTATCGGAATACCGCTTCCGGTGCTGCGTTGGCGGATACTCAAAAGCTGATTGCCGAGCCAATTCCCCTTGAACAAATAGCTTCCAACTACCGCTGACTCGACTTGTAGGTTGCGCAAGATAAAAGAAATTTCGTCGTTTACGCCGCCATCTACCTCAATCTGGTGATTGGGAAAGGCTTTGCGAAAGGCACGAATTTTCTGAAAATTTTGTTGGTTGAAAACACCGCCGCTTTGTCCGGGAGTAGTCGTCATAATGAGTACGAACTGGCATTGCGCAGCGAATTTTTCAAAGACCTCAATCGGTGTATCGCTCGTCAGCGCAAGTCCCAACGCACACGGCAAGGTCGGAAACACAAAATCGGGCGGCAGATTTTCGTACTGAAAAGCTACAAATTCGGGACGGTGCCGAATGATGGCATCGAAGTATCTCTCGGGCGTATCGCTGATAATATGCACGTCCAAAGGGGTGCTGCTGACCGTCCGAATCCGAACAATATCGTCAAAAACGCTCGGATTGTCGTTGCAATCGACGTGCAGTTTTTCGACACCGTGCGCGTCCAAAAGCTGAACAATGTCCGTCAAATTGTCATTCGAGCTGCTATAAATGCTGGCAGAAATTTTCATAGGCTGCAAAGTTACAATCAAAACCGTTGATTTTGTTCTTTTTACGCTCTATTTTATTGTCAGAACAGGATTTTTAGGATTTTAGGATTTACAAGATTTTTATTGTTCTCTTTATCCTTTATCTTGTCAATCCTCTAATCCTGTAATCCTGTTCTGGCTTTTAATTGTCAAAACAGGATTTTTAAGATTTTGGGATTTACAAGATTTTTATTGTTCTCTCTATCCTTTATCTTGTCAATCCTCTAATCCTGTAATCCTGTCGTGGCTTTTTTATTGTCAGAACAGGATTTAGATGCTTTGAATTACTAAAAAAAGCGTAGGTTTGTTTCAAATTAAATGTATAATTACCGCATCGTACTTCTTGAAACAGTACCTAAATAACTGATTTTGAAATCATTAGCTGCACTCAATAAATATTTTTGGCACTACAAATGGCATCTTTTGGGTGGCGTTTTGTTCGTTTCTGCCTCCAACTACTTCCGGATTCTGCAACCACAGATGATTCGGCAAGCAATGGACTTGGTCTATGACAATATTTCGCTCTATCGCCTCTACGACGGCTTCGGGCTCCAGCCCAAAGTCCGACATATTTTGGCGGTCACTTTGTTCTATTTTGGCGGCTTGGTGCTGCTCCTTGCGTTGCTGATGGGTATTTTTATGTTCCTGATGCGGCAGACTATTGTAGTCATGTCCCGACTGATAGAGTACGACCTCCGAAAAGATATTTTTCGCCACTACGAAGCCCTCGACTTGGCGTTTTATAAGCGCAATAACACCGGCGACCTCATGGCGCGCATCACCGAAGACGTAGGAAAAGTCCGAATGTATCTCGGTCCCGCTATCCTTTACGGCATCAATTTGATATCCCTTTTCGCCCTCACGCTCTACGCAATGTTCAGCGTCAGCGTCGAACTTTCGGCGTACAGCATCATGCTGCTGCCGATTTTGTCCGTCGCCATTTATTATGTGAGTGAAAAAATTGAAAAAAACAGCACCATTATTCAGCAACAATTAGCACAACTCAACAGCATCACGCAAGAGTCTTTTTCGGGCATCAGAGTTATCAAGTCTTACACCCAAGAACCCGCGCTCACTCGTTTTTTTGCCGCAGAAAGCCAGATTTATCGCGAAAAATCAATGGTTTTGGCTCGAGTAGATGCTCTTTTTATGCCTTTTATGGTCTTGATGATAGGCGCGAGCGTTATTATTACGGTCTATGTGGGCGGCTTGCAAGTCGCTAACGGCACGATTACGCCCGGCAACATCGCCGAATTCGTGGTCTATGTCACCATGCTCACCTGGCCCGTCACGTCGCTCGGCTGGATTGCGTCTATGGTGCAGCAAGCAGCAGCTTCCCAACAGCGCATCAATGAATTTTGGGAGCAAAAACCAAGTATTTTGTCACAAAAAATCGATTTTTCGGAAAATAACACCCATCTTGACGGAGAAATAATCTTTGAAAACGTGACTTTTCAGTATCCAGATACGGGAATTGTGGCTCTCAAAAACGTAAGTTTTACACTCCCAAAAGGTCAAAAATTAGCCATAGTTGGACGCACAGGTTCAGGAAAAACATCTATCGCCGACTTGTTGGTGCGACTTTACGACCCCAGCGAAGGACGGATTTTGATAGACGGAAAAGATTTGAAAACTTTGGATTTAGCAGCTTTGCGGCGCAAGATTGGCTACGTCACGCAAGATGTTTTTCTTTTTTCAGACACCGTAGATGCCAATATTCGCTTCGGAAGACCAGACGCAAATAGAGCAAAAGTAGAGCAATTTGCTCAATATTCAGCTGTCTATCAAGATATTATGACTTTGCCCGAAAAATTTGAAACCATCGTAGGTGAGCGAGGCGTGACGCTTTCGGGCGGACAAAAGCAGCGAATTTCTATCGCCCGCGCACTCATCAAACAACCCGACATCGTACTACTCGACGACTGCCTGTCGGCGGTAGATACCAACACAGAGCAGCAAATCATCGGCTATCTGACCCAAGAGTTGGGCGACAAGACGACCATCGTTATCACGCACAGAATTTATGGACAGTTGCAGTTCGACCAAATTATCGTCCTCGACGACGGCGAGATAACAGCGACAGGAACACACGACGAACTAATGCAAGCAGAAGGATATTACGCAGATTTATTCCTGTCACAAAATAAGGAAAAATAATGATAAAAAGTTAGCTAAAATTACCGATACCTCAAA
>JAYWGG010000271.1:0-1590 GCA_043778415.1 Saprospiraceae bacterium | reverse complement strand
GCTGCTTGTCAATATCTCCTCGCACTTTGGATTCGATTTGGTCTTTCAGTTGCAGCATTTGCAGCTCGCCGTCCATGTGTTGGAGGATAAGTTCCGCTTTTTTTTGCAAATCATTGACCTCCAAAATCTGCTGTTTGATAGCGATTTTGATACTCATATTGGACGCAGTGAAGCTCAACAAAAATCCATCGTTGTTGATATTACGGAGCATCAAACCTGCTTCGTTGGGAATATTGGGAGACATCTGGACGACTTTTTGAGCCATATCTTTGACTGACGAAACCAGCGCGTCGAACTCGCGTTGGTCTGTAACTGGCTCATAATCAATCGTTTCTACTCGCCCTTGCATATACGGCGACTCTTTGGTAAGCCCCAACAAGCGAAATCTTTTGCGTCCCTGCAAGATAGCGGTCGTAGTGCCGTCGGGCATTTTGAGCAATTTCAGCACCCGTGCGATAGTGCCGACTTGGTACAAGTCGGCGGCGGCAGGGTCTTCTACTCGGCTGTCAATTTGCGAAAGCACCGCCACCATGCGGTCGCCGTTGTAGGCTTTTTGGACGGCTTTGATGGACTTGCTGCGTCCGACGTTGATAGGAATGACAACGCCGGGAAAAAGCACTGTATTTTTGAGTGCCAATACGGGAATAATTTCGGCAAAAACGTCGTCATTTTTCATATCGTCGTCGTCGAGCGATAGGAGCGGCATGAATTCGGCTTCCTCTTCCATGTCGGAATTTATCAATATTTCTTTGAACATAAAGTTATTTTCTGTATTTTTCTTTGCGCCACGCGCAGCTTTGGAGTGAAGAAAAAGTGCGTAGTTTATTTCGGACACATTCCTAAACAATTACCAACTACCGTGCCACGCAAAACTAAACGATTTTTAGCGACATTTTTACAGATGTTGCTTATTTTTTTTCTAAAAAACGACAAAACGTCAGGAACAGTTGCTACATTTGACTTCGTATGCAGCCTAAAATAAAAAATATCTTTTTCGCAGCTTGTTCGCTGTTGTTGAGCCAGTCACTGGCGGCGCAGCCCAGCAAGGCTTTTGCACCCGCGAAAGCAGAATATTCAGTACCCAAATCCGCAGCGGACGACAAATGGAAGCTGCCACAGCGTCTGTCGCACTTGGCGCAGCCAACGCCTTTTTTGCCAAAATATTCGGTAGAGCAGTTGCCGTTTTTTTGCAAAATGGAGGCAAAATGGAACAAGACCACCGCCGTCCCGTTCAAATTTCGGCTTGGCGAAGTGCAAGAAGAAGAAAAAATGGAGGGCAAACATTGAGTTTTGTTTTTTCGCTGCTCGGTCGTGAAGTTTCGTTTTGGGTAGAGGTTTTGTAGGATTTTTTTTTATTTAGGAACGCGTCTAAAATAAACTACTTATTTTTTCTTCATTCCTTATGAAAAATAAAAAAATAAAATACCAAAAAACTTGACATTACAAAAAATAGTAATATCTTTGTATTGCTTTGCAAAGCATTTGATTTCCGTTTTGTACTTTTCTCCAACCAGCACTTACAACAATTTCAGTTCTAATTATTTCATCTTAAAAATTTTCTAAACAATGAAAAATTTATTGAAAACTGTT
>JAYWGG010000270.1:0-15356 GCA_043778415.1 Saprospiraceae bacterium | reverse complement strand
ACTGTATTCTCACTTGTCTTTTGCGCCAAAACTGCGTTAGATTTTCGTTACAATGCAAAGGCATTGCGCCTCAAATCTGCCTTGTTTTGACCCAAAATTCTGCGTGACAATATTCAGTCACTTATTTTCTCTTCATTCCTTATTTTGCGCCCCAATCCCAAGTGTTGAGAAAGCTGGTATTGAAGTTTCCTGACCGAAAATCTGCATTTTTCATCAGTTTTTGGTGGAATGGAATCGTAGTTTTGATGCCTTCTACTACAAATTCGTCCAGCGCACGTTCCATTTTTGTGATACATTCTTCTCGCGTCCGCGCCCGACAGATGAGCTTGGCTATCATCGAGTCATAGAACGGCGGCACGGTGTAGCCAGCGTAAACGTGCGTATCTACGCGAACTCCGTGACCTTTGGGGCTGTGAAAAGAAGTGATTTTTCCCGGACTCGGACGAAAATCGTTGAACGGGTCTTCGGCGTTGATGCGACATTCCATAGCGTGCATCATTGGGTAGTAATTTTTTCCAGAAATATGTTCGCCTGCGGCAATTTTAATTTGTTCTTTGATAAGGTCGAAGTCAATTACTTCTTCGGTCACGGTGTGTTCTACCTGAATCCGAGTATTCATTTCCATAAAATAGAAATTTTTGTACTTGTCCACCAAAAATTCTACCGTCCCTACTCCTTCGTATTTGATGGCGTTGCAGGCTTTTATGGCAGCTTCGCCCATTCTGTCGCGCAGCTCGTCGTCCAAAAACGGCGACGGTGCTTCTTCTACCAGCTTCTGGTGTCTGCGCTGGATCGAGCAGTCGCGCTCCGAGAGGTGGCAGGCTTTACCGAACTGGTCGCCAGCGACTTGTATCTCGATGTGGCGCGGCTCTTCGATGAATTTTTCCATATAGATACCGTCGTTGCCGAAAGACGCTTTGGCTTCTTTGCGGGCATTGTCCCAGTTGGCTTCAAAATCTTTTTCTTCCCAGATGATTCTCATGCCTTTGCCGCCACCGCCTGCTGTCGCTTTGATGATGACGGGATAGCCGATTTCTTTGGCATTTTTGATGCCCATTTTTACATCTTTTATCAGTCCTTCGGAGCCAGGGATAACGGGAACTCCCGCTTTTATCATCGTTTCTTTGGCAGTAATTTTATCGCCCATTTTTCTGATTTGTGACGGGGTCGGACCGATGAATTTGATACCGTATTCGGTACAAACTTCTGCGAAGTCAGCGTTCTCGGACAAAAAACCATAGCCCGGGTGAATGGCATCTGCGTTGGTGATTTCGACCGCCGCCATGATGCGCGGGATATTGAGATAGGACTCGGCGGACTTCGGCGGACCTATGCAAACCGCTTCGTCGGCAAAGCGGACGTGCAGACTTTCTCTATCGGCAGTAGAATAAACTGCAACCGTTTTGATGCCCATTTCTTTGCAAGTGCGCACGATACGAAGTGCTATTTCGCCCCGATTGGCAATGAGTATTTTGTTGAACATGATGTGATTTTAGTGTAGAAAAAAATAGCCAAAATTGTGGAATTTGTGACAAACAACTTACCCTTTTGGATCAACCAAAAACAACACTTGGTCGTACTCGACTGGCGAAAGGTCGTCTGTGACGACTTTGACGACTTTTCCGCGCACTTCTGATTCTATTTCGTTGAAAAGTTTCATAGCCTCCACGATGCAGACGATTTGTCCTTTTTCGACAATGTCGCCGACTTTGATATACGGCGGCTTGTCGGGCGACGAGGAGCGATAAAAAGTACCTACGATTGGCGATTTGATTTCTACCAAACCCTGCGAAGCCGTCGTTGGCGCAGATGCTGGACTGGCTGCGGGTGCGGCGATTTCGGCGGGTGCAGCGACTGGCGCGGCGGCAGCTGGCAGCGGTACGTAATTGGGTTGCGCAATATAGACTGGCTGTTGCGCAGCCGCCGAATGTTCGGCGATTACTTGCTGATTGCCACGAATAGTGAGCTGAAATTCACCCTCTTTGAGCTTGAACTCAGAAATATTCGAGCGATTGATGAGTTTTATCAACTCCTGAATTTCTTTAAAATTCATCATAAGGTTGAAAAGTTAGATTGTTCGTACGAAAATGATTTTTCTATTTGGTTTTTTTTGAAAAACAAAAGTAAGTATTTTGTTTGATTGCGCACATTGCGGACTCAATATATTTGGCGGAGCGTAGCTGAATAAAGCTGCGCGAATTGATTTACTACAAAGTTTCCAATTTTTCTCTTATTTTTTCAGCTACAGCTTTCGCCATCAAGGGCGGGACGGCGTTGCCGATTTGCTGGTATTGGCTCAATCCTTTTTCCCAACTCATCTTTGTCCTCATGCCTTCAAAAATAAAATCATCTGGAAAAGACTGAAATCTTGCGCCTTCTCGGGCTGTAAAATTTCGGTTGAGATACGGGTGTATAAAATTGCTCTGAAACGATGCCGCCACCGTCGGCGCGGGCTTGTTGCCGAGCAGTCTTAAATTATTTTGACTGAATTTGATGGTAGATTTTTCGCTCGGATTTCCTCTTTTTACCGCGCCGTGCGTTTCCCAAACGTCCAACAAATTTTTGCCCGGCTGGATAGCCTCAAACCGTTCTATCAGTCGCTTCGTGTGCTTCATCGCAACGTGATTGTGTACTTTGTCAGAGCTGCGACGCATCAATTTTTGATATTCATTTTGCGGCGGCGTAGGATACTCTGCATTTTCCGTGCCTTCGCCAGCTTGGATTTTAGGCAAATCTGATATCGCCTCATCTACCGTAATTTTCTGCCCAACGTTGGCTTCCGGAAACTCAGGAAATAATCCTAAATCTTTCCTGAACCCAATCAAAATCACTCTTTCCCGATTCTGTGGAACGCCAAAGTCCGATGATTTTAAGATTTTATATTCGACATTGTAGCCCAAGCCTGCATTTTCAAACTCCATTTTTATCGTCTGTATTACTTTTCCTTTTTCCATAGAAAGCAAGCCTTTTACATTTTCCATCACGAATGTTTTCGGCTGATACCACTTTATGACTTTCACAAAATCATAAAAAAGTTGGTTGCGCGGGTCGTCAGCTATTTTATTTCGATTTTTATTCGCCAAACTAAACCCTTGACAAGGCGGACCGCCCGTGATAACGTCAATTTCTCGGTGATTAATAATGCTATCAAAGGTTTCTTTTTCGATTTCGGAAATACTTCCCAACACAAACTTTGTTTCTTCAAAATTCCTGACCACCGTTTTGCCGCAATTTTCGTCAATATCCGACGCGAGAATAGACCGAAAATTCGCCCACTTGAAACCCAAAGTCATGCCGCCACAGCCACAAAATAAGTCAATACTATTCATTCGATTCAAAAATTTTGAGCTGGTTTTTCCAAAAAAAAATTACTGCTTCACGCGCTCCATGTACGCGCCCGTCGTCGTATCTACCCGAATCACGTCGCCTTGATTGATAAAAAGTGGCACTTTTATTTCAGTACCCGTTTCGATAGTCGCCGCTTTTTGGGCGTTGGTAGCGGTATCGCCTTTTACGCCCGGCTCCGTATAAGTCACGGTGACGACTACGCTTTGCGGAAGATCAATCGTGAGTGGAGAGTTTTTTTCGGCGTGAAACAAAATATCTACTTCCATTCCCTCCTTCAAAAAACGACTGTTATCGATGAGATTGGACGGAAAAGTAGTTTGGTCAAATGTTTCATTGTCCATAAAGTTGAATCCGTTGTCATCTTCGTAGAGATACTGAAATTTGCGACGTTCTACGCGCACATCTGTAATCTTGTGACCAGACGGAAAAGTGTTATCCAATACGCGCCCTGTGGTAAGGCTTTTCATTTTTGTTCGCACGAATGCTGCGCCTTTTCCGGGCTTAACGTGTTGAAATTCAACGACTTGAAAAATATCATTGTTGTATTCTAAGCACAAACCATTTTTGATGTCTGATGTACTTGCCATGCAGTTTTTTCTATTTTATTTTTAATTAATATGATTTCTAATTGGTAGGAAAATATTTTCAAACAAATTTTCCATTTTTTTATTTAAGAACGCGTCTAAAATAAACTACTTATTTTTTCTTCATTCCTTACCTCCAAAAGCGGCGCAAAGGTAGCAAATATATCGCAGATTTTACTTTTTTGAGCCAAAAACGATTTTTAAGGAATGAAGAGAAAATAAGGTACTGAATTTTGTGACACAGAATTTTGGGTCAAAACAAGGCAGATTTGAGGCGCGATGCCGTGCATCGCAACGAAAATCTAACGCAGTTTTGGCTCAAAAGACAAGTCAGAATACAGTAACTTATTTTGGACGCATTCCTAATACGCCCATTTGAGCAAAATCGAACCCCACGTAAAGCCGCCGCCGAAAGCGGTCAGTACGATATAATCGCCTTTTTTGAGTCGAGATTCGTACTCCCAAAGGCAGAGCGGAATGGTGGCAGCCGTCGTGTTGCCATATTTTTCGATATTGACCATTATTTTTTCCATCGGAAAGCCAGAATATTCCGAAACGCTCTGGATAATGCGCATATTGGCTTGGTGTGGTACGACCCACGCGATGTCGTCGGTCGTCAGATTATTGCGTTTCATTACCGCTTGCGTAGTTTCGTTCATGCCGCGCACGGCGTAGCGAAACACATTTTTTCCGTCCTGAAAGGCATAATGTTCTTTTGCAAGCACGTTTTCGACTGTAGCGGGGTGCAGTGAGCCGCCCGCTTTTTTGTGCAAAAAATGCCGCCCTGACCCATCGCCTTTCAGCAACGAATCCACGATGCCCAGCCCTGTGGTATCGGGTTCGAGTAGCACCGCGCCCGCGCCGTCGCCAAACAAAATACAAGTGCTTCGGTCGGTATAGTCCACGATAGCCGACATTTTATCCGTTCCCACTACGATGACTTTTTGGTGCGTTCCAGTTTCGATGAATTTACTCGCCGTCACGAGGGCGAACACAAAGCCCGAGCAAGCTGCGTTCACGTCAAAACCATAGGCATTGGTGCAGCCACACTTGTCCGCAATCGTGTTCGCATTGTCGGGAAAAGTCATGTCGGGCGTGACGGTGGCGCACACGATAAGGTCAATTTCGTCGGGGGAAGTTCCCGTTTTGAGCAGGAGGGCTTTCACGGCTTCTGCGCCCATATCGGAGCTGCCTTTTCCTTCGCCTTTCTGTATCCGTCGCTCTTTGATGCCTGTGCGAGAAGTAATCCACTCGTCGTTGGTGTCCACCAAAGTTTCTAACTCTTTGTTAGTCAAGATATAATCCGGGACATAGCCCTGTATTCCCGTGATGGCTGCTTGAATTTTCGACATATTTTTACTTAAAAATGATTTTTTTTCCTAAAGGAATGTGTCTAAAATAAACTACTCATTTTTTCTGCTAAATTACAACCAATCACTGCGTTATTTTTTCGTTTCAACGCCCTGCGTTGCGCCTCAAAAATGCCTTGTTATTGATTGAATTTATTTGAAAAACTAAACTACCTTATTTTTTCTTCATTCCAAACAAGGAATGAAGAAAAAAATAGGTAGTTTATTCTTATACATTCCGAAAGGCGAAAGGTAGATAAAAAGTAACAAAAGCAGCCTAAAAATGATTTTTTTTTTTAACTCCGTCGAAAGTATTGACGGGTACGATTGGAACTGCGAAAGTGCTTTTTTTTACCAAAAAAAAATGCCGATAACATTTTCCTTCGGAATATTATCGGCATTTTAGATTTTTATTCGGCAATTAACTTCCCGACGTAGCGCAAAACGCCCTGACGGGACTTGACGGACACGAGCAGCATTCCTGCCTGAAAGTCGCTGCGTTGCAGTCTGAAATCACTTTCAGATTGGATTGTTTTTTGGAACAAAAGTCGCCCTGCTACATCGCTCACTTCCAAGCTACCGCCCAGAAGCTGTTCCCAATTTTCTACCCGAATCGCGGACACGTCCGATAGCGGATTGGGCGAAATAGACAACATTTCAAGGCGTGGGTCGCGGGTCGCAGTAAGCGACTCACAATCTGTATTTTCGGGAATCGGTATCGAGAAAATCCAAACTGAAACTCCATTTTGAACAGCGCACAAACTTCTATAGACAGGGTCGGTCGGGGGAATATTCCACGGAGGAAATATCCCAATATTATCTCTACTGGCACCTATTCCTTCTGCAATATCAACGGGAAGCGATGTGCCGTTTCTTTTGGTTCGATATATCTTCCTCTTGATATTGTCTGCGAAGCCCGTCATTGAAAAAGTGTCTGTAATTATCCTAATTCCCATATTATTGAGCGCATTTCTGGGAAGTGTATCGCCAATTTTTAGATTAAAATCATAACCTAAATATTCGCCGCTCAATCCGCGTCTTTCAAAATAGATGCGTTTATTTTCTTCTCGAAACGCTCCGATGTAACTGGGTCCTGATGTTTGCGGCGGTGGCGGATTGGCAACATTTTTGGAAGTACTTTTTTCGGTTCTGAATATTTTATGATATACTTTTGAGTTGATGACGGTATCTCCGTTTATCGCATCTTGGTATTGAACGTCCTCATAAACATCAAACGACACACTGCGCCAAACTGCGTTTTGAGTCGGAAAAGGCTGATAGGTTTGGGCGGAAATTTGTGTAAAAAATGCTGCGCAGAGCAGCGCAGACAGTAAAAATGTTTTCATAACAAATAGCTTTAAAATTGTGACAAAAAATAGATTATTTAATATTTTATTCGGCAATTAACTTCCCGACGTAGCGCAAAACGCCCTGACGGGACTTGACGGACACGAGCAGCATTCCTGCCTGAAAGTCGCTGCGTTGCAACCTGAAATCACTTTCAGATTGGATTGTTTTTTGGAACAAAAGTCGCCCTGCTACGTCACTCACTTCCAAGCTACCGCCCAAAAGCTGCTCCCAATTTTCTACCCGAATCGCGGACACATCGGACATCGGATTGGGCGAAATAGATAATATTTCGGGGTGTGGGTCGCTGGCAGAAGAAATCAACTGACAACTTGATGCCAGACCAAATCTGTAAATATCTATTCCGTCTTTTTGGAAAAGGCAAATTCGTCCACCAAAATCAATTTCTGAATTATTTTGAGGCAACAATCCCATCAAAGAATGACGCGAGCCAATGCCTTCTATGATATAACGGTTTTGCAAGTTGCTCTCCAAATCTGTCACGAAGCTAAAACGCTTGCGAAAGATACCGTCCAAAGTCTGGACTGAATCAATCTTCGCAATAACTCCGTGATGGTCAACGAGAAAAGGCACATTTCTCGTCAAAATATTCTGGGGCAGCGTGTCACCGACCTGCAAATTAAAATCGTAGATTAGGTATTCGTCGCCGTCTGAAATGCGCGCATCTATTGCGTAGATTCTTTTATTTTCTTCTCGAAAAAAAAGCACCAAGCGGTTGGCGTAAAAATCACCCGTAGTATTGTTGAAGTAACGAACCACATAGCCTTTTTGATAGACTTTGTGGTAAGTTTTACCGCCGATAAGTGTATCGCCAGCGATGTTTTGTTCCAAAAAATTCTCTTCATTTCCATTGCCATAAGACCCTCTCCAAACTGCGTTTTGAGTCGGAAAAGGCTGATAAGTTTGGGCGGAGATTTGTGTAAAAAATGCTGCGCAAAGCAGCGCGGACAGTAAAAATGTTTTCATAACAAATGGTGTTAAAATTGTGATAAAAAATAACTTTACGAGAACTCTACAAAGTTACATTTTTTTGAGCGAAAAAAAAAATATATCTTTGCATTTTGCTAAAATTTAACATTTTGAAATGAATTAAAAGCAAAATTATATACTTTGATGGGCGTATTTACAACAAACTGCTCATTTTTTCGCTGAATTGAAAAATTGGCGCAGCTTATTTTTCCTCATTCTTAATTCATTTCTTACAAAAAATATAGGTTTCTAATGTCAATTTCTACTCGCTACAGCCCGCAAGACATCGAGGCAAAATGGTACCAGCACTGGTTGGATAAAAATTATTTTCACGCCACGCCCGACGAGCGGGAGGCTTTCAGCATCGTTATTCCGCCGCCCAACGTGACCGGCGTGCTGCACATGGGACACATGCTGAACAACACGATCCAAGATATTTTAATCCGAAAAGCTCGCTTGGACGGCAAAAATGCCTGCTGGATTCCCGGCACCGACCACGCCTCGATAGCTACCGAAGCGAAGGTCGTCAAGTGGCTGCGCGACGAAAAAGGTATCAAAAAATCTGACCTCACTCGCGACGAATTTATGACCTACGCGTGGCAATGGAAGGAAAAATACGGCGGCATTATCCTCTTGCAATTACAAAAAATAGGCGCATCTTGTGACTGGGAAAGAACAGCTTTTACGATGGACGAAACTCGCTCTGCGGGCGTAATAAAAGTCTTTGTAGATTTATTTCAGAAAGGAAAACTCTACCGCGACTTCCGAATGGTAAACTGGGATTGTGAGGCAAAAACGGTTTTGAGCAACGAAGAAGTCATCTACGGAGAAGAAAACGCACAGCTTTTTCATGTCCGATATTTGGTGCAAGGGACTGACAGTGAGTATGTTACGATCGCCACGCAGCGACCAGAAACTATCATGGGCGACTCGGCAGTCGCAGTGCACCCTACCGACCCGCGCTATGCACACCTGCGCGGAAAGTCCGTCGTCGTGCCGTTGATCAATCGCGTTGTACCGATTATTTTTGATGACTATGTGGACAAAGAATTTGGGACAGGCGCGCTAAAAGTGACACCCGCCCACGACCCCAACGACTACGAATTGGGCAAAAAACACCAACTCGAAATCATTGATACGCTCAACGAAGACGGAACGCTGAACGAAAAAGCACAATTTTTTGTCGGCGAAGACCGCTTCGTGGCGCGCAAAAAGATGAAAAAAGCGTTGGAAGAAAGCGGTAGTTTGGTCAAAATCGAAGATTACAAGACCAATATCGGTCGCTCCGAGCGCACCCAATCGGTGGTCGAGCCACGCCTTTCGCTCCAATGGTATGTGAATATGAAGGCTATTGCGCAGCCCGCTTTGGACGCTGTGATGAACGACGACATCGAATTTTTTCCCAAAAATCAGAAAAATACTTACAGCCATTGGATGGAAAATATCCGCGATTGGTGCATTTCGCGCCAGCTTTGGTGGGGACAGCGAGTGCCAGCGTGGTACGACGAAAATGGGACTGTTTTTGTAGCCGAAACCGAAGCCGAAGCGTTGGCGCAGGCGCAAGAAAAACTCGGCAAACACGTCACTCTCAATGACTTGCGACAAGACGAGGACGCGCTCGACACTTGGTTTTCGTCGTGGCTTTGGCCCATCACGGTTTTCGACGGCTTCAACCCTGACAGTCAAGATTTTAAATACTTTTATCCTACGAATGTGTTGGTGACGGGTTGGGATATTATTTTTCTTTGGGTGGCACGTATGGCGATGGCGGGCTTCGAGTGGAAAGGTGAGAAACCTTTCAAAAGCGTTTATTTTACGGGCATGGTGCGCGACAAACAGCGACGCAAAATGTCAAAATCACTCGGAAATTCACCCGATGCACTCCTACTGATTGAAGAGTTTGGGGCAGACGGAGTTCGCTTCGGAATGTTGTCGTGTTCGCCAGCAGGTGGTGATTTATTGTTCGACGACAAACTCTGCGAGCAAGGACGAAATTTCTGCAATAAACTTTGGAACGCTCAACGATTGGTGAAAGGTTGGGAAGTTTCAGAAGAAGTTACTGATGCTAATTCGTTCAGAATCAATCAGTTAGCAGCAGATTGGCTGCACCACAAACTCCAAAAATTATTGCGCGACATAGAGAGCGACTTCAAAACTTACCGCCTCTCGGAAGCCTTGATTTCGGTGTACAGTTTCATTTGGGACGATTTTTGTTCGTGGTACCTCGAAATGATAAAACCAGCCTACGGACAGCCGATAGACAGGATTTCATACGAAAAAACCCTGTCACTGTTCAGCGAATTAATGATTGTTTTGCACCCGTTTATGCCATTCATTACCGAAGAAATCTGGCACCAACTTCGAGAGCGCAGCGAAGACGTTTGCGTAGCGAAATTTCCTGCAACCAAGCCTTTCGATGCATTATTTTTGCAAAAAGTAGAGTCCGCGAAAGAAGTAATCAGTAAAATCCGTGAAACACGGAATGCCAACGGGATAAAAATGGCGCATCCCCTCGCAGTAACTATCCAAGCCGACGAATCGGCAAAGGTAATTTTTGCCCAACCAGGTATTTCCGAAATGGTCACAAAATTGGCAAATCTGAAATTTTTTGAGTTCGGCGACGAACCCGAAAACAGCGTTGCCGTCATTGCGGGAGCCGAAAAATATTATGTCGTTTTGGAAAAAGAAATCGACGTGGTAGCCGAGATAAAGAAAGCAAGCGAGGAACTCGCCCGCCAGTATGGATTCTTAAAATCGGTAGATGCCAAACTTTCCAACGAGCGTTTTGTGGCAGGCGCGCCCGCACAAGTGCTTGATAATGAGCGTAAAAAGAAAGCCGATGCCGAAGCACGGGTCAAAATATTGGAAGAAAGCCTCAAAAAATTAGGCAGCTAAAAAAATCACGGCTTCACTACAAAATTCACGCTTTTCGTAGTTGAGTTCGAGTTGTGGTCAGTCGCAGTCACGCTGAGCGTCATAGACGTGGGGACGGTTATGCCTTGCGGAACGAAATGCGAGTGATAGTCGAAGCTGGCTTGGTGAATTCCTCGAGAGTCCGAAAAAGGGGTTGCGCCCGACGAATTGTTTTTTATGCTTACCGCGACGTTGAGTAGGCTGGAATTGTCTTTCGCCAAAAACTCAATGTGCACGCTGTCCAACGAAATAACGACCGTATCGTTGAGCAACGGTTCTGTGATTTCGATGGTCGGTTTGGTGACATCGGAGGTATCGTGGTCGTGTTTGTGGCAAGCTGAATATCCTATCCCAGCAAGCAGGGCGGCGGCGAACAACTTAATAGTGGAGTTCATATTTTTTTATTTAGCTTGATTCTTAATGATTTCCTCAATGTGTTCGAGCGGGACGTTAAGCGCTAATGAAATTTTTTCGAGGCTCACGCCTACGCTATAAAAACTGATTATTGCTTCAGTCACTTTTCTATCTTCGCCCTGTTTGATTCCTTGTTCAATTCCTTGTTCAATTCCTTGCTTGATTCCTTGTTCGATTCCTTGTTTTAAACCCTGCTCCATACCTTGCTCTATACCTTGTTCGACACCCGCTTTGAGTCCTTCACTAATACCCTTTTGAGTAGCAAAAGCCAGCTCTTGGATGCCATCTGTGATGCGAACTCCTGCTCCGTCATACGCTCTTAACTCCGCAGCAGTCCAACCAAATTGTTCGGCGGTGACGTAAGCAGTTTTTAATCCTTCATCAGATAAATTTTCTGGAATTAGAGTTAGATTTTCAGCATTTTTTATGAAAAAAGTCCATTGGTCAATTAAATTTTGCAATTCGTGTAATTCCTTGTTGAATTTTTTTAACTCAATAAAAAAATATTGCATATCTTTCAACAGATGCTCGCCTGTTTCGTCGTTGAGTGTTTTGTGGCGCGAAAAATAATATCCACTTTCGGTGAGATTGAAATCCAAAATACCTATAAAGTGAGTTGGGCGAAGACGTGGATATTGCTCCCCTCTGTTAATTTGCATCGAAAAATCTCGCGCAGTGTAGTACTGCGCTCGCTTGATAAAACCAACTTTGTCAGCAACCTGCATCTCGACGATAAATTTTCGACCCTGTTGGTCGGTCGCCCCAATATCAAGAACGCTTGTTTTTCCGTTCAGCACGACTGGAAATTGAAGCGGATTTTCGATAGTGACGGACGATATCCGATGCGTACCCTCGAGCTCGAGTACTGCATTCAGAAATGAAATCAGTGAAATTGTTTTCTCCGAATCGCCGAATATTTTATGAAACGCTACGTCATTTTTAACATCTACAAATCTCATAGGTAAAAATTCTTTTTGCAAATATACGACTAAAGAACCCACTCCGCCGCCGTCAAAATATATTTTTTTCATAAAAAAATGAAAAATTTGCTTTCCATTCAGTTTTTGGCATACTTTTGCAGCGTTTAAAACAAAATAGTTTTTTATGCACCCTTGGCACGACCTTTCTGCGGGCGATTCATTGCCCGAAATTGTTACCGCACTCATCGAAATCTCAAAAGGCTCGAGAGCAAAATACGAAATCGACAAAGTAAGTGGTTTGCTCAAACTTGACCGAGTACTGTACTCCGCTATGTACTACCCTACCAATTACGGCTTTATCCCCAGAACTTATTGCGGCGACCGCGACCCATTGGATATTTTGGTAATCTCCCAAATGAGCCTCGAGCCGCGCAGTTTGGTAGATGCTCGCCCGATTGGTGTGATGAAAATGATAGATGACGGCGCAGACGACAAGATTATCGCTGTAGCGGTGCGCGATATGAGCGTGGCGCATATCCGCGATATTTCGGAGCTTCCAGAAAGTTTTAGGCAAGAAATCCTGAATTTTTTTGAAATTTATAAAATATTAGAAAAAAAGACGATTCATATTGAGCAGCCGCTCGGGCGTGCCGCAGCGCACGACGTTATCCGACAGGCAACTGCTGACTATCAAGAATTTATCGTCCCCACGCTGAAAAAATAAAAGTTATTAGACTCGCTATTTTAGCCTCTTTTTATGACACATACACATTCCGCCAATCTGACCAACGGCAACTCTAACGGTCATTCTCACCTCCACAAACTTTCGGTAGGTGGCTCGATGATAGCACTTGGTATTATTTTTGGTGACATCGGCACGTCGCCACTCTACGTTTTCAAAGCCATCATAGGCACGAGTGTGGTCGAAAAAGACCTGATTTATGGCGGAATGTCGCTGGTTTTTTGGACGCTCACGCTCATCACCTCCTTCAAATACGTTTATCTGTCCCTCAATGCCGACAACAAGGGCGAAGGCGGTATTTTCTCACTTTACGCACTCGTCCGACGCTACAAATTAGGTTGGGTAGCTTTTCCTGCCATCATCGGTTCTGCGTCTTTGCTGGCTGATGGGTTTATTACGCCGCCGATTTCTATTTCGTCCGCCGTAGAGGGTTTGGAGTTAATCCCACAGCTCAAATCCAATATTCACGAGCTTATTTTGCCGATTGTACTGACTATTTTGGTGCTGCTTTTCGTAGTCCAGCAGTTCGGTACAGTTGTTATCGGCAAATTTTTTGGACCTATTATGTTGGTCTGGTTTTCGATGATGTCCGTGCTTGGACTGAGCGAAATTTTTTCTCACCCCGAAGTCATCGTGGCACTAAATCCATATTACGGCATCAACTTATTGATAAATCACCCAGGCGGTTTTTGGCTTCTCGGCGGAGTTTTTCTATGCACTACGGGTGCCGAGGCTCTTTACTCCGACTTGGGGCATTGTGGCAAAGGCAACATTCGTGCGAGTTGGGTTTTAGTAAAAATAGCTCTGATAATCAACTATTTAGGTCAGTCTGCATGGCTCGTTTCGCGTCAAGGACAGACGATAGATGTCAGTCCGTTTTACGGTATGATGCCTGCGTGGTTTTTGCCCTACGGAGTCGTGATAGCTACATTAGCGACCATTATTGCGAGCCAAGCACTCATCACGGGAAGTTTTACGCTTGCCAACGAAGCGATGAAACTAAAATTTTGGCCCACTCTAAAAGTCAGTTTTCCGACCCAACTCAAAGGGCAAATTTATATCCCGATGATGAACTGGATTTTGATGTCTGGCTGCATTGCGGTCGTGCTTATTTTTAGAGAATCCAGCAATATGGAAGCCGCCTACGGGCTTGCGATTACGATAAATATGCTTATGACGACTTCTTTACTCACTCGATATTTGGTAATTAAAAGAAAATCAACTTGGTATGTGACGCTTATTTTAGCCATTTTTCTACTCATAGAAGGTTGTTTTTTCCTTGCGAGTTTCGTCAAAGTTTTTCACGGCGGTTGGTTCACTATTTTGATTGCATCTGCTTTTTTCTGTGTGATGTATGTGCTTTACAAGGCCCGTGGCATTCGGGAGCGATACACGGAGTTCGTTCCGCTCGACGACTACGACGAAATTATTCGCGACATTTCCAACGACACGACCATTCCCAAAGAAGCCACGAATCTCGTCTATCTTTGCACCAGCAACGACAAGCGCATGATTGACCAAAACGTAATCTACTCCATCACCCGCAAGCGACCGAAGCGAGCCGATGTTTATTGGTTTTTGCACGTCGAAATCTCCGATGACCCTTTCGAGAAAAAATACGCTGTGGATACGATTATTCCCGGCAAATGCTTTTTTGTGCATCTTACTTTTGGCTTCAAAGTCGAGCATCGCGTCAATTTGATGTTCAGAAAAGTGGTAGAAGAAATGATAAAAAACAACGAAGTCGGCGCAATAAGCAACTATCCGTCGCTCCAAAAATACAATATTCCAGCCGACTTCAAGTTTATTTTGCTCAACTCGCGCGTGTCGGTAGATGAAGAAGTGAGTACCTTCAACCAATTTATTATCCGTGCGTACCGAGTTATCAAAAATGTCAGCCTCTCTCCTATCGAAGATTTTGGGCTGGACACTACGAATGTCGAAATCGAGCGCGTCCCGATAGATTTTGGTAGAAGACGAAAAATAAATTTAGAACGAATCGGAAATGCCCAAGCAAGATAAAGCAAAAACAGTCGCCGAAACTCTCGAAAGCGACACTGTATTCAGTTTTGTCACAAAATTAGAGAAATTCAATTCTAATCTTTGGACTTTTCACTTCGCCGTGCCGTTGGAAATATCCGACTATTTTGCGTCCTCCACAGGGCGGCGCGTGGTCTGTAAGCTCCAAGAAAAAATAGAATTTCAATGCGCACTGATGCCACAGGGCAACGGCGGCGGCTATTTCATCAACCTCAATAAAAAAAATCGCGACACGCTCCGCTTGGAACTTGGAGCGGCAATCCACGTCCAAATGTGGGCAGATAAAAGCGAGTACGGACTGCCGATGCCCGAAGAACTCGCTGCCCTTTTCGAGCTGGACGACGAAGCAAGTGCGCTTTTTCACGCACTCACGGCGGGCAAACAAAGGACGCTTTTACACATCATCGGCAGCGTCAAAAGCTCCGATATTCGTATTCATAGAGCCTTGGCAATCACAGAACATCTGCGCAGCAATCACGGAAAAGTTAATTATAAAACGCTGAATATAATGTTTAAAGAAAAATAATAAGTAGTTTTGAGTTTTGAGTGATTGGTTTTCAGTTCCATAAATAATTGATAATTAGTTATTTATGAAATTATACAGTTGTAAGTCAGGTTAAACGCATTAAAATAAGTGAGAAATAAGAAAATCTTCGTCCATTAGAGATTTTTTTTGAATCCTTTTGATAGAGATTTTTTCAGACTGTTT
>JAYWGG010000269.1:0-15459 GCA_043778415.1 Saprospiraceae bacterium | reverse complement strand
GAAATGCAAATTTTTGACCGTTGGGGCAACCAAATTTTCATCGCTCAAAGCGACGGAATCCTCGCGCCACGCTGGAATGGCAACGCTCTGAACGGCAGCCGCCTCGACGCAGGCGTTTATATTTACGTCCTCAAAGGCGTGTGCGCCAACGGCAAACCATTCGTCACTTCGGGCGACGTGACGCTGGTGCGGTAGGGGAAAGCGGTTATTTTACGACCATTCCATTGCTCGAAAAATCTGGCGGACTGACAAAATTTAATTTTCCATCGGGTTCGGAAGACATTAAAATCATACCGTTGCTTTCGATACCTTTGAGCGTGCGTGGGGCAAGATTGGCGACGAGCAAAATTTTCTGTCCGATGATTTTGTCGGGTTCAAAATACTCTGCGATGCCCGAAACTACCGTCCTTTTTTCGATGCCGATGTCTATGGTGAGATGCAGCAGTTTTTTCGCGCCTTTTACTTTTTCGGCAGCCACGATAGTGCCTGTCCGAATATCGGTTTTTGTAAAAATATCGAAATCAACGGTCGCTTTGAGTGGCTCGTAGTTGATATTTTGAGGTATTTCGGCGGCGGCGGCTTCCAATTTTTTCACTTGCGCCGCAATCAGTTCGTCGGGAATACGACTAAAAAGATGGTCGGGTTCGCCAATTTTATGCCCATTGGGGATAAGTTCTTGCCCTTCGGCAAGTGTTTCGAGCAGCAGTTCTAATTCGCCTTTTTCTTGTAGAAGCGGAAGGTTCAGCAGCTTGCGCAATTTATCGGAGGTGAAAGGCAAAAAAGGGCGACAAGCCACACTCAACACTGTCACAATCTGTAAAGAAACGCCCAAAACTGTCTGGACTAATTCGGGGTCGGTTTTTTCTTTTTTCCATGGTTCGTTGCTTTGCAAAAGTTGGTTTCCGTAGGAAGAAATTTCCATCAAAACTTTCAATCCGTTCCGAAATTCGTAGCCGTGCAGTGCTGCGCAAAGTTCCTCTACTTTGTCGTGCAGCTCGGTCATCTCGAAGTCAAAGTAAGATTCTTCGCCGTCCAAAGCACTTAAAAAAGCTTGGTCGGCATCGAAGTCTGGCACGATACCGCCGTAATATTTATTGGTCAAAACGACGACTCGGTTCACGAAATTGGCGATGTTATTGACCAATTCATTGTTGTTCGTTTCCTGAAAATTTTTCCAAGTAAATTCGCTGTCGCGCTGTTCGGGCATATTTTTGATGAGGTTGTAACGCAACTCATCTTGTTGATTATCAAAGTCTTGCAAGTATTCATGCACCCAAACCGCCCAGTTGCGAGAGGTCGAAATCTTTTTTCCTTCAAGATTCATAAACTGGTTGGCGGGGACATTGGTAGGCAAATTGTAGCCTCCGTGCGCCTTCAAAATAGCTGGAAAAGTGAGGCAATGAAACACGATATTGTCTTTTCCGATAAAATTAATTAGCTCTGTTTCGTCGTTTTGCCAGTAGTCCGTCCAGTCTTTTTGGTGGTCGGCTGCCCACTGTTTGGTCGCCGAAATATAACCAATCGGCGCGTCCATCCATACATAGAGTTTCTTTCCTTTTGATCCTTCAATCTCCTGCGGCACATCTACGCCCCAGTCCAAATCGCGAGTCATGGCACGGGGTTGAAGCCCACCGTCGAGCCAAGATTTGCATTGCCCAACGACGTGAGTTTTCCAATCGCGCGGGTCGTGGTGGGGCTTGCCGTCCACTGTACCGAGTTCGATGTATTCGCGCAGCCATTGTTCATGTTCGTTGAGCGGCAAAAACCAGTGCGTAGTAGATTTTAAGACTGGTTTTTCGCCGCTCAAAACAGAGCGCGGATTGAGCAAATCAGTGGGATTGAGCGTTGAGCCGCATTTTTCACATTGGTCGCCATAAGCGTCTGGATTGGCACATTTTGGACAAACACCCATAATATATCGGTCTGCGAGAAATTGTTGAGCGGATTCGTCGAAATATTGTTCTGTTGTTTGCTTTGTAAATTTATTATTTTGAAATAATATTCTGAAAAAGTCTTGAGAAGTTTCGTGATGTAGGGGTGAGGAAGTGCGATGAAAAATATCACAACTGATGCCAATTTTTTGAAAAACATCTCTGAATTGAGCGTCGTATTTGTCAATTATTTCTTGGGGTGTGATGTTTTCTTTTTTTGCTCGCAAGGTAATTGCGGCACCGTGTTCGTCCGAGCCGCAGACGTAAACCACGTCTTTTCCCATCAGGCGAAGGTAGCGCGTGAAGATGTCAGCACTCAAATAAGCTCCCGACAAGTGACCAATGTGGAGCGGTCCGTTGGCATAGGGCAGGGCGGACATGACGAGGTAGCGTTTCGTTTCGTGCATAATTTTCTATTGTTTTGTTTGCAAAGTTATGAAATGAAATTTGGAGTGCGTACATTTAATGGTAGTTTTTTGGAAAAATAAAAAAGCCGCCCAACACGGTAGATGTTGGACGGCTCATTTTACATTGTACTTTAAACCATAAAGTTATTTTCTACTTCTCAATATTTTTCTTGCTTGCGCCGCCCATTCGTCGCTCTGTATGTGACCGGGAACTAACTCTAAAATATTGTTGAGTTCTACTTCTTCGGAAGGGATAAATTTAGAGATTTGCTCGATGGTGACTATCCCGAGTGCGAATAATTTTTGCTCAATAAACAAACCGATACCACTGATTACTTGCAAATCTTCTAATTGAGATGCATCTTTTCTACCAATTTTCTCCCAATTTACCAATTCTTGGCGATTTTTAATTCTGTTAAGTGTGTCTTCTGCCGATGATTTATTCAAGCCGCCCGCTTTCGTCACCCAATCTTCTGCTGCGATTCTCCCTTCCTCAATTTCGAGTATTTTATTCAATAATTTGGCATCTGTTTTGTTCAGGTTGGCGATTTGGCTGAATTTAAAAATGCCCAAAGCGTTCAGTTTTGCCTCGTCGAATGCGGTGATGTAGTTGATTACTTGCAGATTGTCTTTGTTGTCGGCAGTCGCTACACCAAGACGGTCAAAATTTAATTCGGCGGTACGTCCAGCGATTCTGCCCAACAAAACGTCGGGACTTTCGTCGCTAATCAGACCAATCAGACGCTTGGCTTGGAACGCCCATTCTTCTTTTTGGAATTTATTTTTGGACAGTTCTAAAACATGATTCAGTTGTGATTGCTCGTTCGAACTCAAATAAGCAACTTGTCGGAATGCGGAGATTCCTGCGGCGTTCATTTTCTTTTCGATGAACGGATTGATGCCTCTTATTTTTTTCAAATTGTCTTTTTTGAGCGCGTCGGCTTTCCCAAAAGTCAAATTATCTCTTGTCACGGTGGCACGGATTTTTGCTAAAATTTCGGATTGGTCCCACTCTATTTCTTCCGCCGAGCGTGGTTGTATTCCGCCACTTGGTTTGCTTTCGAGGGCAATTTGTAAGCTCAAAATTTCGTTTTCTAACTCCGAGTTTTTGGTTTTGAGTTCTGTTTCGAGTTGATTTTTTTCGCCAGAAAGTGTCTGAATTTTAGCAGATAGTTCGTTCAACTGCGTTTTATGGTTTTCTTTTTCACTCAAAATTTCACTTCTTTCGGCATCTGAAGCTACTGTCTTGCTGCGCATTTCAGCCAATTCCTGATTGAGTTGGTTGATTTTTTGCTCTTTTTCGGCAGATAAGTTGGTTTTTGCGCTTGCATCTGCACTCACATTCTGTAATTGAGCTTCGAGCGTTGCGTATTTATTCGACCAATCTTGCAATTTTGAGCTGTCACTTGAAAGCGAATTTTGCAAATTATTTTTTTCAGTTTCAAGGCTGGCAAAGGCAGCTTTTAGATTGCGATTTTCATTCGCCGCCGATTCTATTTGGATTGTTTTTGCGTTGGATTCAGCCGTAGTTTTTCCCAAATTGGTTTCCAAACTCGCATATTTCGCTTCCCATTCGAGTGCTTTTCGGAGTCGCAATTCTGTACTTTCAGCACTTTTTTTGTATTCCTCAATCGTTTTTTCAGCATTAGAAAGTCCGATTTTGTGCGTTTCGCTTTCGCGGCGCAGTGATTCGTGTTTGGATTTCCAGTCGTTGGTTTCGCGCTGGCTGGCATCTAATTTGGCGGCAAAATCTCTATCCTCGCGTTCTTTGGCATCAAAGCGAAGTCTTGCGGCTTGCAATTCTGCTTGGCTGCTCGATAATTTTCCGCGCCAGTCGCTGGTGGCGGATTCCAAACTGGCTATTTTGGCTTCGTATTCGTGTAAGATTTTTACGGCAGCGTCGTGGTCTGCTTTTGCTTTTTGTTCGTTGGTGCGGCTGCTATCCAATTTTTTTTCTAAATCAGCAACTGCTTCCAATTTATTATTTGCTGTCGCAAGTTGTTGAGAAACAGCTTTATAGCTATTTTCGTGCGTCGCAATTTTCGACTTGAAATGAGTCAGATTGCTTTCAGATTCTTTGAGCTGGAAAGAATATTGGTTGATTGCAGCGTCGTGGTTGCGTTGAAGATTCAGATTTTTTGATTGCCAATCTGCCAACTCGGACTCGTGGTTAGTAATTTTCGACTCAAAAGCTGCAATAGTACTTTTTTTCGTTCTATACATTAAGTGGCGAATGAGCCAACCGAGTATCGCCGCGCCCAAAAGCCAAAGCAAAAAAGGCAAAAGGCAAACAAAGTCGAACGAAAAAAGAAACACAGATAGTTTCATATTTGTTAAAATTTTTAAAGTGGAATGAATTGATGTTGATTTTTATTGAATAACAATTTCTACACGTCTATTTTTAGCTTTTCCTTCCGCCGTCGTGTTGGGAGCTATCGGGTTGGTGTCGCCTTTTCCGTCGGCGAGAATTTGTGTGATATTTATGCCTTTTTGTGACATTTCTAATTTTACAAATTCTGCTCGCCGTTTGGACAGTCCGAGATTGACTTCTGGCTTGCCTGCATTATCGGTGTGTCCGGTGACGAGGAGTTTTTTGTCTGTTTTTTGGGATAAATAAGCCTGCGCTTCTTTAAAATAATTGCTCAATTCGGGAGTCACTAAAAGTGAATTTTTGCCAGTCAAAAAATAGATAGTTCTTGGCTGGAGCAAGTTTTCTTCGCTGAGTGCTACTCGTCCTGCGCCGCCTAAATCTTGAATATTAAAATTGACGGCACCCCAAACACTGTCGTTGGAATTTTTCAAATCGTCGGTCATTTGGCTTGCCGTAAAAATAGATGCAGCAGGCGTTCCCCGTGCGATGAGGTCTTTTTTCAGCTCTTCGGCTCGCGCTAATCCGAGATTTTTAGAAGAGGTATTATTTTTCTCCGAAGAGCGATACAATCCTTTGACAATCAGCATTTTAGATGCACCAGCTAATGAAATATGACGCGCCAACGAATCTAAATTATTGCTAATTCCACTCGATAAGTATGGACTACTTTCGGATATTTTGAATCTTAAATTTTCTGTGTTGCTGATTTTCCACGCATCGCCATCTACAACAGAAAGCCCTGCGCCACGCCACGAATTTTGGTCGGAGGAAGAAGAATTGCAAGCGGCACAACTATTGCCTTGATACCAAAATAGAGCCAAAATAATCCAAATAATTAGCACCGTAATCAGGAAGGGAATCGAAAGTTTCATATAGTTTGACGTTTAAAATTGTTTCGTATTTTTAGACTACTTCTCAAAAAATAGGCACGAAACTTGAAATTATTTATTACGTCAGAAATAAAAAAAGTCTTTTTGCCAGCAATGGCGAAAAGACTTTTTTGAAAAAAACGTATCAATTTATACTGAACTCGGCAATAAAAAATCTCCGTTCCGTATTTTACTACAACTGAAATTCAAATTTGCTGACGGCGCGAATCCCAAAAAATCCGTAACCGTTTTCGACGTTGCTGCGCACGATGACTGGCTCGGCAAAAGGATTGGAAGACGATTCATAATATTCGTAGAGTGATTTTTTGTAAAAAAATTCATCTTTTGTGATAGAAGACAACACGACATATAATTTGGCAGTGTTACCATTTGAGAACCATTCCTTTTGGACTCGAGTGGAGCAGTTGAGGGAATATTTTTTGCCATCAAAGGAATTTCCCGCAATAAGCAGACCGTCTCTATTGTCTTCAGCTATTGGGTCTCGCGTCCGCAGTCCTATATATTGATAGTAGGAACTGCCGAATCGATTAGTCACCAACAAAAGAATATTAACAATATAATATTCTGAACTTCCCGCAGGATCTTGAAATTCGAGCGTTATTTTATCTCTATTCTGCTCATTTTCGTTGAAACCACCGTTTGAACCTGTCATGTCTTGGGTCGTATCGATAACCAATTTGGCGGTCACGATAGGGACTAAAATAGGCATTTTCTGGGTGGATTTTACTTCTGTAAAGCCGTTTGCATTAGCTTTTAACGTATATTCGGCTGTTATGTCTTCCCTGAGCGGTGCGGATAGTTTTAGAGATTGCCAACCATTGCTTTGAGGAAGGAAAGTTCCCAAAGACGTACCATTTTTGAGCAACTGTAACTGTGCGTTGCTGACGGTTTGTGAGGTGCTATCGTCGAGAATACCGACGCTTTGCCCAACAAATACGCGTACAACAGTATCAAGATTGTCAAAAGAACTACTCAACGCCAATTTGGAAGTATGAGCTGGAACATCAATCGTGACTACTTGCTCAAATAAGTCATCGCTGCACGACTGAACGCCTATAATGGCAAGAAAAGCAGTAAATATTAAGATTAAATTTTTCATAATTAATTTTTTTTGTGACATGGATAAGGAACGCGTTTATTATTATTTTATGTTCAAAAATTTTATTGAGCCGTCATCATTTTACAGTTATCTAATATTGTTTTTATTTTTAAGTGAAATTTATTGTAAATTGTCTTTAAGGAACGCGTCCAAAATAAGTTACTGTATTCTGACTTGTCTTTTGAGCCAAAACTGCGTTAGATTTTCGTTGCGATGCTCGGCATCGCGCCTCAAATCTGCCTTGTTTTGACCCAAAATTCTGCGTCACAATATTCAGTACCTTATTTTCTTTTCATTCCTAAAGCAGAAAATGAGTTTAAATAATTTCAAAAACTTAAAACTTAAAACTGTAAGCTATAGAAGGAATAATTGGAAATAAACTCACTTGCTTGAAAACCGATTTTCCCGCGCCAAATCCTGCGTAATCCACCGAAGAATAAACATAATACGGATTTTTTCGATTGTAAAGGTTGTAAAAACCCAATATAAACTTGCGTTCCCAGCGTTTTTTCTTCTTAAAAAACTCTATTCCTATGTCCATTCGGTGGTATGGATTCATGCGATATGAATTTTTTTCTCCAATATTTTGTATTTCCGAAGTCGAAAACAGATTGCTGTTAGATAAATCGACACTTCCAGCCAAGTAGCGATATTGCGGCAGCGAAATTGCATTTCCAGTACCATATACCCAAGTCCCTGTGATGGAAATGGACGGCGAGATTTGATAAGACATCACCAACGACGCGTCGTGGCGACGGTCGTACTTGAACGGATATTCTACGCCGCCATTGATGTCCGCAAACTGACGGGTATTTCAAGAGAGCGTGTAGCCGACCCAGCCCGTCAAACGCCCTTTTTTCTTCTGCACAAAAAATTCCAAGCCGTAGGCTTTGCCGTTTCCTTGCGTCACTTTGTCCTGCCAGTTCGTCGAAGTGCCGATAAAGTCCGCGCCTTCTTTGTACGAAATAACTTTTTTCATTTCTTTGTAGTAGGCTTCGATGCTCAGTTCGTACTCATCTTGGATAGTTTTGGCTATTCCGGCGGCAGCTTGCCAGCTTTGTTGGGGCTTGATTTTGGCGGTACTCGGCACCCAAAGGTCGGTCGGCAAACTCAAAGATTCATTTGTGAGCAAGTTGATAAACTGCGTCATAGTGGTAAAAGAACCTTTGATGGCGACCGAATTATTGAGCAAATAATTTAAGCCGATGCGCGGCTGCACGGACTGGTAAGCGATGCCATCTACTGCAAAATTGGAAGCATGAACGCCCAAATTGGCTCGAAAAGCACCATATTTGATGTCATCTTCGAGATAAATAGTGCTTTCTACGGAGCGCGATTTGGTAGAACCGACAACGGTGTCAATATTTACATTCGTAACTTGAGTATTGAACTGAAAAGCACCCGGATTGTAGGTATGGTGCGTGACTCCGACTCCAGCACGAATATAATGGTGTGGATTCGGGATATAATCAAAATCATATTTGCCTCCCCAATCCTGAATGCCAGAAATATATTTTGCAGAAAAAGAAGTAGTATTAGCACCAGACTTATTTTCAAATCCAGCCAAAAAGTTGAACCCGTACTGGCTGTACGTCAGGGTCGTATTGCTGAACATTTTTTTGTTGATGACAAAATTCCAACGGAGAGCCGCAGTTACGTTGCCCCAATCTGTACCTCCTGTATTGGTATCGTAGTCATTATTTGTCGGATTGTTGGTTCTGTTGCTCACTCCCAACACGTCTTTTCCGGTGTATGCACTCAAAAAAATGCGATGGTCATCGTTAATTTTATAGTTTACTTTTGCGTTCAAATCATAAAAATACAAACTCAAATTTGTCTTTTGGGTACTTGTATTTTGAGTCGCACTGATGAGCGGTTTGAGAATCAAATCAACATAAGTCCGTCGCGCGGACACGATGAAAGATGCTTTTTCTTTCCAAATAGGTCCTTCGAGCGTCAGTTTGGACGAAATAAGCCCAATCGAGCCTTCGCCGTGAAATTTTTGCAAATTACCTTCTTTCATATTTATATCAATCACTGACGAGAGGCGACCACCGTAGCGAGCCGGAAAACCGCCTTTTATCAACGTCACATTATTAATGGCATCTGCATTAAAAACCGAAAAAAAACCGAGTAAATGTGACACTTTGTAAACTGGAACTCCATCTAATAAAATTAAATTTTGGTCGGGACTTCCGCCCCGCACATACAAGCCGTTCTGACCCTCGCCACCGCTCTGCACGCCCGGCAATAGCTGCAAGGTTTTTAGGACATCTACCTCTCCGAGCAGGGCAGGAATTTTTTTGATTTGCTCTATCGGCACCACTATGCGGCTCATTTGGGTTTCTTGCTCGATGCGCTCCACTTTGGAGCCTACGATTTCTACTTCGCGCAGTTGGACGCTTGGCGAGAGCCGCACGTCCATACGAATGTCTTTGTTTAGAAGTATTTTAAATTCTCTCGTCTGGTAGCCAGTATAAGAAAATCTCAACGATACAGAGTCTTGTGGCAGTGTCAAACTAAAAAAACCGTAGTTATTGGCTACCGTTCCTTGACTGCTTTTGAGGTCAAAAACATTGGATTCGATGAGTTTTTCGCGGGAGTTAGCGTCTTCGATATAGCCGCTGATAGTAAATTCTTTTTGGGCAAAAAGTAGATTTACTATTCCCAAAAAAATAAAAAATGTAGTAATTTTTTTCATTAATTTTTCATTAATTTTTCATTAATTTTTGTAAAAAAAATTGGTACACCATGTTTTTAGTGCTAAACTAAAATGAGATGAAACCAATACAAATGCTATAGTTAGCACTATCGTCTGTCATACATTTTACACGACAACTAAATTCTAAACGCTCAAAAGATGGACGAAACATTTCGTCCATCTTTTGGGCGTTTGGGAACACAAAGATAGTTATTTTTTTCTGCCAAGCTGGTACGCCAGACCGACTTGTGCTATCAAACCACCATTGTTGGGAGTAGGTAAGTTGGAGCCTCCGACGGGCAAGTAATAACTTACCTCTGCATGAAGAATCAATCGGCGAGCTAACAAATAATTTACGCCTAATTGTGCGGTCACGAAGTTTTGTATTTTTTCGTTGCCTTCTACTCTTTCTACTTTGAGCGAATCGTTGTCGATGTGGTTGCGACCTTTTTTGTTGCCATCGTCGTTTCTGCCGCCGCCAGAGCCGCCCAATCCCCAACCCAAGCCTATATAAGTCTGCAATCTACCAGACTGTTGGACGACGTAGCGAGCAGAAAGCCCAAATTGTGGGACGATGTTAAGGCTGTCTTCGGAGCGGGTATTGCGTAGGTCTGCGGCGATAGAGAAGCGGTTACTAAGTCCGATTTCTGCACGCAATCCGCCGAATCCTTCTGCCTCTGTTCCGTTGAGTACCGCATTTGCGCCACCTACAACGCCCAACCTCAAGTAAGCGGGTCGCCAGTGATGGACAGAAGTGTCTGTTTTGGGTACTTGGTAGCCGAAAACGGACGGCGTTTCTGTTTGTTGCGCTTGCACAACGTTGCTGTTGAGTGACAATACAGTCAAAACTGTCACTAATAAAAGATAATTTTTCATAAAAAAGGAGTTTTAAAAAAGTGCTACGCAAACATACGGCTACTTTTATTACCGAAAACGTTTACGTAGCACTTAAAATTATTGTTCAAATATAACTTAAGAATGCGTCCAAAATAATTTACTGTATTCTGACTTGTCTTTTGAGCCAAAACTGCGTTAGATTTTCGTTACGATGCGCAGCGTCGCGCCTCAAATCTGCCTTGTTTTGACCCAAAATTCTGCGTCACAATATTAAGTACCTTTTTTTTCTTCATTCCTTAACTAAAACTAAAATGTCTTACCAGACGATTAATGGTGTCCATGACCGTCGCCGTCGCCATCGTGTCCGCCACCGTTGCCGCCATGACCGCCTCCATGACCGCCCCCGCCGTGCGGGATAGAGTCGTTATCGTGACCTCCACCGTGGGGTAAAGAGTCGTTATCGCCGCCATGTCCGTGACCGCCTCCAGGAATAGAATCATGGTTGTGATGCGTTGGTGGTGGAGGCGTACAATCGTTTGCAAAAGTGCCGTCTGCGTTAAAAATCAATACCTTTTTAGGGCTGTCAATTTTTACTGCGTAAGAGCCGTCCGCTTTTTTGGTAGCGCGGACGATGTTTGCGCCCGCATAATTAGCCGTTACATAGGCTGCGACTGCTGCTGGAAGAGAAGATACCGCAACCGTATCACCTTTCAAACAAGGATTTTTTTTGCAACCTGCGTTCAGGTGTTTTCCTTTAGAGTCAAAAACGACGACGAAGTCATTTTTTAATTCTACCGAATAGCCGTTGGTTGATCTGTAAGCCGCCTCAATGCCTACGCCGGGATAATCAGCTTTCAAAACTGCAATCGCAGAAGCGGGCAATTCTGTTGATTTTATCACGCGTTGGCTGACGTCGTTTTGGATTTGGTCTGCTGCGACAGTGCTTACAAACGGGGAACTTTCTTTTTGGCAAGCTACGAAAAATAGCAAGCCGAGTGCGAACACTCCGAGAATTAATTTTTTCATTTTTTTAAAAAATTGATTTTTCTGTGAATAAATAATTATTGATATATCTGTAAATAATTTTTGTCATAAATAATTAAAATTTATAATTAATTACTGTTTTCCATATTGGTACAAAAGTTAGATTTTAGGTTGCATGAAAAATATTTTTTTATAAAAAATATTTCAAACTCAAACCTGCTGACATGATTTGAGAATCTCTGCGGCTGGTATTGGCGGCATCGAACCTCAACAAATCCTCTCTGCGGTTGGCAGTAAATTCGACCGAATAGTTTTTCATAAATTTCCATTCTACGCCCAATCCGAGTCGGTAACTCGCCGCAAAAGGTTGGTTGCTGCTGAACACGACTTCTGTTTTTTCTCTATGGTTGGTTTCAAAAAAATTAGACTTTGACTGTGCATCAGATACATTTAAGTTTCTTGAGATAGAGCAATCCAATGAAAGACCAGCGAGTGCGAAAAAGTGGAATTGCCCGACTGCGAAGCGGTATTTTGCAGTCAAAGGAATTGACAATTTTCGTTCCGATTCTTGCGTAACTACCTGAATATCAACGGGTGTATTGTTTGGAAGCAGTATAGAGGTATCTGTTTGGTTCACGCGGATAGTTACTTTTGCATCGCCTGCGCTTGAGGCTATATTGTAAGAAATATCTTCAAAATCGTCGTCGTCGCCATGACCGCCGCCGCCGTGTGGTCCATTTCCGTGTGGCTTACGGAAGTTCAATTTTGGATTGTTAGATGCTGAATGTTGAAAATTAAGCAGCTCCAAACCGCTTTCGAGCGACCATCTTTTGCCAAGATTTTTTCCTACTGTCACGCCGTAACTAAAAAATGAACCCATGTCATCGGGTCTGTTTTCGACTTGATTATTTTGATGGTGGCGACCAGAATCTTTTTTGTCAAAGTAGCGGTCGCCAATTTGTGATTGCACGCCGACGTACCAATTTTGTCTTTTGAAAACTTGCGAAACTGGGTGAATAATTTTTTGAATATCAAGTTCAAGACTTTTTTTGTCTGTATTTACTATGTCAGTATTATTGATTTTTTGTAAAAAATTAATAATTTCATTTTTTCTTTCTTCTGCTTTTTCTGGTGCGATTATTTCGAGATTTTTCGGAGTTTCATTTTGCGCCAAATCATTGATAGTCAGTTGATTATTAAAAAAATTATCTTTTTTCGTTTCAATTATTTGTTCATTTACTACGGTGTTAGAGTTCGATGCAGTCGGTTTGGCATCAGTAGAACGGATATTTTTTTCTATATTATTTTTATAATTTGTGACAGCGTTGAAATTTGAGTTATTCAACATTGTACTTTGAACGCTCGATTTTTTAGCCATATCAGCGGCGGACGCAAGTTGCTCCACAGTCGTTTTTTCGATTGGTTGTATGCTTATTTTATCCACACTATTAGGTGTAATTTTTATGCTTTCCGATTTATTTTCTGACGATTTTTGTTCGGTTTCTACGCGCTCCAAATTAGTCTTTTGGGTAGCCAAGTCCGTCTGCAACTGGGCGATAGTTTTGGACTGTTGAAGCATAAACAGACCTATCGCCAGCATCGAAACTGCCGCCACGGAGGTGATAAAAATTATTTTTTTAGAAAAAACAGACCGATTAGCGGGTGGTTTTTGCCACGCCGCCGAAGCGTCAATTTTATCCCACAGCGCATCGGAGGGATTTTCCTCATAGTTTTTGAGGGTTTTTTTGAGAAAATCCTCGAATTTATCTTGATTGTAATTATTTTCCATCGTCTGAATTTTATTTAGTTAGTTAGTGCGGTTTCCATTTTTTTGCGCAGCAAATCTTTTGCGCGCGAAAGTTGTGACTTGGAAGTCCCGATAGAAATGCCTAATTCTTTAGATATTTCTTCGTGCGAATATTCTTCTATCACATATAAGTTGAGTACGATTCGGTATCCTGTGGGCAGTTCATTCATTAATCTTAGGACTCCTGTGGCGTTGGGTTCCCAAAATTCTTCGGGTTCTACGCTCAAGTTGTCGTGAGATTGTTCAAATTCTATCGTTTTTAGGTTTGATTGTGACATGGCTTTTCTCAAGTGTCCAAGTGCGACATTCAGTACTACTTTTCTCAACCAAGCTCCTAATGCGCCATCGCCTCGCCACTGGCTAATGTCTTTGAAAATCTTTATGAATCCTTCTTGCAGCACGTCTTCGGCTTCCGAGCGGGCGTAAGAATATCTCAAACAAACCCCAAAAAGCATCGCCTTATGAGTTTCGTAGAGTGCTTTGCTGGCTTCTCTGTCGCCATTTGCACAGGCTTTTGCCCAGTCCGCCTCACTTTGATTTTTCCAACTCAATGCCAAATTATTTTTGTTGGTTTTGCTTTGTTTTGATATTCGATAGTGTTGGTACGGAAACGTGTAAAAAGGTTGCACGAGTATTTGAAAAAACAAAAAAGCCTTCTGAACGCGCTGTTCAAAAGGCTTTTTTTATAAAAAAAATGATTTTTGTTACATTTTTAACAATTTTCCGACTCCAATTTTTTTGCCATTTTCAAAAATTTGATAGAGCAAAATACCCTTCGGAATACGGCTATCGGAAATATTAATTTCTTGGAAGCCCGCAACGAAATTTCTGTTTTCGGCAAAGCATTTTTTACCGTCTAATGTGAATAATTCTACTTCGAGTGTCGCCGAAGTCGTCAGATTAAGTTGGAGCGTAGTTTGGATTTGGAACGGATTGGCGGTAAAAGACCAGTCCGAAACTGAACTTTTGCTCTGTGAAGTCAAAGTGATGGACATTTTTTTTGTCATCGAATCATAACCTTCTGCCTGTGTGAAGTCAGAATTAAGCGACCAATTTTGGCGTGTGTTGCCCGATTTTTTGGCTTTGAATTTTAGTTTGAACCAATCACCACTCGTCGATGACTGAATCAATCCGTCCCAACTAAATGTCAAAATTCCTTGTTTAGCATAGCTAACACCGATATTTTCTTCCGAAAAATCGTTGATTACCGTATTTTCTTTGTCCAATCCAAGATAATCAAACCGTTGCGCATCGAATTTTAGACTGAATTGAAATCCTTGAATGTCTTGCGCACCCGATTTGCCTTGCACAGGCAACGAAAAGGTTTCTCCCGCAAGATATTCAAACTCGGGATAAAAAAGTTGGAGCGTTTCGTCGCTTCTTTCGGTCGGTTCGTTGTTGCCAAAATTTCCTGTCCCAAAAGAACTGTCGTTCACATCGCCAATCTTAATGGCGATAAAATTTTCATTGACCGTATTCGTCGAAAGCGAATTTATAGCAATAGATTCTGGAAAAAAGTCCGAAAAAGCATTCGCAGGATCTATAAAAATATAGCTCGCAGGCACAAAACGCCAAGAGGTATTGTTGGGAAAAGTATCTTGTATCCTCAAAATTACTTTCCGCATTTCCACCAAATCAAAGGTAGTTATCGTACCGCTTTTATTGACATCGGCGGCAATTTGCTGGTAAGGAGAAGCCAAAAGTTCTATCCCAAGTATGTGTTTTCGAGCCAAAACCATATCAAAAGTGGTCACACCATTGACGATTCCCGTATTTTTGGAGGGCGTGATGGTGGTGGAAATTCCTTTATTGATACCAAAAAAATTGTAATTTCCGTTTGCATCAGTGTTTATAGTATTCGATTGCGGGTCTAAAACCACGCTTACGTTATCGACTCCAATACCGTTTTGTTTGTAAGTCAATCCACTCAAATTTACTTTGGCGACCGCGACATTGATGTTCAAAGAATCAATCGGAAAAGTCATAATGGAGCGCGCAAAAGTACCCGCGATAATTTCGTTTTTCGCCACATTGAGGTCTATGTCATAGACGGGAATGAAAGGCATATTTTTCCCCAAACGCTGCCAATTTACGCCCGCATTGGACGTGGCATAAACGCCGCCGTCGGTGGCTGCAAAAATCACAGAATCTTTGCTGTTCGGTAATATCAACAAGTCATTGACCGCCAAGTTTGGCAAGTCACCGCTGATGGATTTCCAAACTCCACCTTTATTTTCGGACTTGAATATGTGGGGCGTGACATCGTTGTCGCGGTAGCCGGACTGAGCCACAAAGACAGAGTTGGTGCTGGTTTGAGAAGATTTTACGGACGTGATATAGCGATTGGGCAAGCCTGCGGCAATATTTACCCAATTAGTACCGCCGTTGTCGGTCCGCCATACATTAGCATCGCTCGTCCCAACGAGCAACTG
>JAYWGG010000268.1:0-15470 GCA_043778415.1 Saprospiraceae bacterium | reverse complement strand
GATGTAATCTGCGTAAAAGTCTTGCCGCAGGTGCTGAATGACTCCCCTTCGCAAAGAGGTATCTCTCCTAAATCTACATTGTAGGGTCCAGGGTCAAGGCGGCGTAGGTCTAAATCTACATTGAAGACACAGTTTTGTGGGTCTTTTATCTGAACTGCGTAAAGATTAGAGCTGGGAAATGAATAATCTATATTGAAAGGCGCGCCCGGCATAGTGGCAGGAAATCTTGGCGTAGGCAGACGACCTGTACCATTCCATGATATAGTATTGGGACAAAAATTCAGAACCACAGAGGTGTCAGCAGGTGCAGACTTAATAGTTACATTTTTGCAAAGCGGCGGAGAGTAATAGCACCCATTTCCAGCTTCCACACACAATTTGAAAGTTCCCGCAGTATTTCCATCAACACTTACGTTTACAAATCTACCAAAATCACCGACGGTATTGATGCTCACACCAGACTGTTCTATATTTACGGGAGTAACTACACCTGTAATGTTAGCTGTCCCCCCCGACCCAGTAGAACTCGTAATGTACCAGCGATATGTAGTTGCGCAAGGAACAGGCGGTATCGAATATGTAACCGGAATATCTGGAACAGGGTCAGCGCAGGTTAATATTGAGTTGGTAGGTGACATGGGACCAATAGTGAGTCCGGCATATACATCTGGCGGCGGTACTAAAGCATTTGTAGGATTCGCAGTAATTTTAAAATCACAATACGAGCCATTGTTGCCGTCAAGAAGCAATATGTATGAGTTGCCGGGAATAAAATTGACATTACCACCAATAGAAAAACTGGATAAAGCAGTAGCACTACCAATACATTCGAGAGGAGCACCAATACAACCGCCTGACGGGAAAATTGCTGCTTGCATAGCATTATCATTCACTTGGCAACCTAATAAATCAAGCTGAAAAATAATTGGACCGCCTGCAAAAGTAGGACTCACTGTGAAAGATATATAAATATCGTTTTCAAGCGACATGCAGCCAGGAGTAGATCCTCCTGTACCCAAAAAGTCATAATTGTCAATCACAAGTCCGTTTAGGCAGGCGGGTACGGGATTAGCGCAAGTTTCTCCAGCTCCTCCCAGTACTGGGAGGTTACATTGCGCTGTTAGATTGATTGGTATAAAATAGGATAAGACAATTAATAATAATGAACTGTACTTCATATTAAAAAAATTGTTTGGTGAATTGGGTATTTACTTTTAGCAACACATACTGCTTTCAGCATTGTTTATAACACAAACCTTGCAATAAAGTTGAACGGTACTACAAAATTATCATCGTTTTGGCACAAATCAAAATAATTTAGAATTAATTTTGAAGATTAGACGAAATTATTGGATAATGTCGTTGTTTCCTTCGAGCAGTCAAACCATAATTTGTAGTATGTTGGTAAGGTAAAATATAAATTGTATTCCTTGCTGCAAATCGACATATTACATTTTATCAAAAATTGACAAACAGATTACTTGAAATAATAAGAATATTACTCGAAAAATTGTCTTGAAAATGGAATTAGTGAATAAGAAAACATATCCAACAAGGATTTTGTAATAATATACAGAAGTGCTAATCTCACTATTTGTGCTTCTATTTATCCGTTTTGAAAAGCATCAACCACTGGGCGCAAAATGTACACAACGTGATGTTAAAAAACTGCGTACAATCAAGAAAAATTACACAATTAATTTCTCTAAACCGATGCTGCGAGAACCTTTGAGAAAAAAAGTTTGGTTTTTGAATTGCTCCGCTTGAAACCAATTTTTTAGCAGATTAACATTGTCAAAATATGTGATGTTTGATGTACGAGCGATGTCACAAAATTCGCTACCAACTAAAATAATTTGATTTTTTTGAAATCGTTGGAGTACGAATTGAAGTAAATTTTGATGCTCTGCAAAAGACGCTTCGCCCAGCTCTTTCATGCCTCCCAATATCAAAAACTTATTGGAATTGTCGGTTCTAAAAAAACTTTCTACCGCCGCAGCCATACTCGTTGGGTTGGCATTGTAAGCGTCCATAAAAAATTTATTCTCTTGATAATCAATCCATTGCGAGCGATTATTCTTGGGTTTATAGTTTTCTATTCCTTGTTTTATTTTTGCCGCAGGCACTTTAAAATATTTGCCGACTACGATTGCGGTCATCAAATTTTTGAAATTATAATCGCCTGCGAGATGACTTTGAGCCGAAATCAGTGCCTGATTTTCGTCTATGAATTGAACTTTCAGATTGGGTGTTTCGCTCAATTTTTGTACTTCAAATGGAATATGTGCGATATTTAGATTGTCACTTTCGGTATAAAAAAGCCTTTTTCTACCCAAAATTTCTGAATATTCTGTCAAAAACGGCTCTGACATATTTATAAACCCAATTCCGTGATTTTCGGACAAATATTTATACAGTTCAGATTTGCCTTTTCGAACTCCTTCCTCTCCTCCGAAACCTTCCAAATGCGCTTTCCCCATATTGGTAACGATGCCATGTGTAGGCTCTGCAAGGCTGCACAAAAATTCAATTTCTTTCTGGTGATTGGCACCCATTTCTACAACGGCAATGTCTGTTTTTGGAGGCATGGCGAGCAGCGTCAGAGGTACGCCGATGTGATTGTTGAAGTTGCCTGCCGTAGAGTGAGTGGTGTAATGAGTACTTAAAACACTGTTAATCAGCTCTTTAGTCGTCGTCTTACCGTTGGAGCCGGTGATGGCTATGATTGGGATACCAAATTGTCGGCGATGGAAAAGTGCGAGGAGTTGGAGCGTTTCTAATACATTTTCGACTACAAATACTTCTGGTGTTGCACTGTTGAGAAGGGTTTTGTCATCTACGACGCTACACGCTGCGCCAAGTCGAATCGCTTCTGTTGCGAACCGATTGCCATCAAAATTTTCTCCTTTGAGCGCGAAAAAAACGCAGTTGGGGACAATTTTTCGGCTGTCCGTGACCGCGATTGGTGATTTTTTGAATATTTCGTAAAGTTGGAAAATAGTATCTTTTTTCATGCCTTGTCGTGAAATCCATTAAAAAACCCTCCGTACTTTTTGTCAAAGGTACGGAGGGCTGAAAGTATTTTTAACAAAAATATTTATTTATATTTTCTTTTGGTTTTGCTTGGGCGTTTGCCGAAGTCATTTCCGCCTGTGTCATCGTTGCCCGTAGAGCCGCCTGTGCGAGTCATGGCGCAACGGAAGCCCAAAGTACGGTCAGATTTATCTTCTTCTTTGAATCGGCGCGTTCCCGGAGTGAGCCAGAAAGGTCTGTCAGCCCATGAGCCACCTTTGAATACCCGAGATTTGTCACTAACCAAAGTTGTTTTTCCATAATTATAAGATACTTGTGACTCTTTGTCACCGTCCAAATAGTCATAAACTTGTCCGCGCTTGTAGTTTTCGCGGGTAGCGACTTCGTCGTCGGTCACGTAGCGATAGCGAACTCGTCCCAAACTGTCTTTTTCGACGGGCGCACCGTTTTCGTCTGTGATTTTAGCCTCAAACTTTCCGCCACGATAAGCATTCAAATCGTGGTTTTCTACGTCGCGCAATTCGATACTCGTGAGTGGGCGGTACAAGTCCATCGTCCATTCATTGACATTGCCAGCCATATTGAACAAGCCGAAATCGTTTGGATAATTTTTATAAACGGGACTTGTGATACTTGCTTTGTCGTTGAGGCGACCCGCCATTCCCATATAATCTCCGCGTCCGCGCTTGAAGTTTGCCAACATCTCGCCTTGATATTTATTGTGGCGTTGGTAGCGAAGGGTACTGCCGTCCCAAGGGTAGAGGCGGCGGTCTGTCAATCGCTCATCTTTTGAGTTGGCTTGCTTTCCTACCAACGCAAGGGCGGCATATTCCCACTCCGCTTCTGTCGGTAAGCGATAAGAAGGCAGCAAAATACCGTCTTCAAATCGAACTGGACGCTCTCCGCCAGTTTTTAGGTCTTTCAAATTTTTGCGCACATCGCCTTGATATTGACCGACCAAATAAGACTCAGTGTTGAAGTTATCGGCATCTTTCTGCTCTGGATTATTTTTCAGAATCCCACGCTCTATCAGTATCATTTCATTGACACGGTCTGTTCTCCATTTGCAGAAGTCGCCAGCTTGACCCCAATTCACGCCCACTACTGGATAGTCGTCGTAAGCTGGGTGGCGAAAATAAGTTTCTACATACGGCTCATTATAAGCCAATTCTTCTCTCCAAACCAATGTGTCGGGCACTGCTTTTCTGTAAACTCCCGGATAAGAAGCTCCAAACACGCGCTGAATCCAGTACAAATATTCTTTGTATTGGTGGTTGGTAATTTCGGTTTCGTCCATATAAAAAGAGGAAACTGACACGCGACGCGGAATATTATTCCACTCGTAAGTTATATCTTGCTCCGACAAGCCCATTGTGAAGGTGCCGCCTTGAATCAACACCAAATTAGGACCAGTTGCCTGACCTTCATATTTGAGTTTTTCGTAGCCGCCCCATTTTTGGTCGTTGAGCGTCCAGCCTGTGGTAGATGATTTTTCTTTCTTGCTGCATGAAGCAAAAAGAACGATACCGAGAGCAAACAATGTGCTAAATTTCAACAGTTTTTTCATTTTTATCAATGATAATGATATAAAGGATTGATATTTTTCAAATTAGAAACGACAAATATAAGCGTTTATTTTGTTTTGCAACTCGAAAACGATTTTTTTATTAATATTTCAAAATATTTTAATAAACTTTAACGTTTGGCGAAGATTTACGCGCTAAAAATTTGTGCTTCTGCTATAAATTTTAATTCGCCAATACTTCGGACACTAATTGTGCGGCTTCGTGAAGTTGGATAGCCGAGCGTACTTTTAGCCCAGATTCGTCAATTAATTTTTTGGCAATGTCCGCATTCGTACCTTGAAGTCTTACGATGATTGGGACGTTGATGTTGCCCATATTTTTGTAGGCATCTACTACGCCTTGCGCCACGCGGTCGCAGCGCACGATGCCACCAAAAATATTTATCAAAATTGCTTTTACGTTGCTGTCTTTCAATATAATTTTGAAGGCATTTTCGACTCTTTTGGCATCTGCGGTACCGCCTACGTCCAAAAAGTTGGCTGGCTCGCCGCCCGAGAGTTTGATAATATCCATCGTCGCCATCGCCAATCCTGCTCCATTGACCATGCAGCCGACGTTGCCGTCGAGTTTGACATAATTTAGGTCGAAAGCTCTCGCTTCCACTTCGGTGGGGTCTTCCTCGTCGGTGTCGCGCATGGCGGCGAGGTCGGGGTGGCGGTCGAGGGCGTTATCGTCCAACGAAACCTTGCTATCTACGGCTATTATGCGGTCGTCGGCTGTTTTTAGACAAGGATTTATCTCGAACAAGGAGGCATCGGACGTGATGTATGCTTTGTAGAGGGACGTAATAAATTTCGTCATTTCTTTGAATGCCGTGCCGCTCAAACCCAAGTTGAAAGCAATTTTGCGGGCTTGAAAAGCCTGTATGCCCATGAGTGGGTCTATCAACTCTTTGTGGACGAGGTGGGGCGTTTCTTCCGCCACTTTCTCGATGTCCATACCTCCTTCGGTAGAGTAGATGATGACGTTGCGTCTGCTTTCGCGGTCGGTGAGGATAGAAATATACAGCTCTTTGCAGGCATTGAAGTCGGGTGCGTAGCAATCTTCGGTGATGAGTATTTTTTTGACCAATTTGCCTGCGCCGTCCATACCGCCAGGTGTTTGGGGTGTTTTGAGCATCATGCCGAGGATATTTCCTGCGTGCAATTTCAGTTCGTCGGAGTTTTTAGCGAGTTTTACGCCGCCGCCTTTTCCGCGTCCGCCCGCATGAATCTGGGCTTTGACTACGCAGTATTGAGTGCCAGTTTCGGCTTTTAGCTGCTCAAAAGCGGCTTCGGCTTCCTCAACAGTGGTGGCTACAATACCTCTTTGAATGGCTACGCCAAAACTTTGTAGCAGTTGTTTTCCTTGATATTCGTGTAAATCCATATAAAAAAATGTAAAAAACTTTTATGTATTTTTTGTACGCCGCAAAGTTGCAAAATAAAATTGGAAAAGATGGAGAAGGAGAATTAAAAAAATAGCGAAAGGAAATAAAAAAATTAGAAACAGTACTCGAGAGCGGCTGCGCCAATTCGTCACACTTTGACCGCTTCGATTTTGATTTTCGACCAGATTTTAGGCTTTTTCTTTCGGAGCAATAAAAAAATAATAGTTAGAAAGGCAGATTATGCCCATCAAAAAAGGAATAAGCGCAAAATGTTTTCCTATAAAAATACCGAAAATAAGCGACTCGTCGAAGTGAAAAAACTCGCTTATCATCCAAAAACTATTTGCTACAATCCAAAACATAACCGCCAAATTGTGATACAACTCGGACGCTACGCTTTTATTTTGCCACATAATACGAATCGCTACGAAAAGCGTCGGAAATATCATCGCAATCCCCAAAGGCTTGAAGACGATGCACCAACTAATATCCTTGAACAGCCAAAAAACAATATGTAAATTCTCGGTCGCCCGATGTTTTTTACTCATCGTGTAGCCCGCTTCGGGAGCAATTTTCGTAGGTGTTTTGTCCATCAAGTTTTTTTGTCTTTTGCTTTGAAATAAATATTTTTCCTAAAATTAAATTTCGGAGCGCAAAATTGCTATTTTTTTTAAAATAAACAGCAAAAAAGACAAAAAAAAAACGCTGCCGACATGAAAGTCAGCAGCGTTTTTAAGAATCTTTAACAAATTATTTATTTCTCCTTTGGAGTCAAAACGTTTGCTTTTTGAGCTGGCACGCCATCTGGCTGTGCAGGCTTCGCTTTTACCTCGCCCTTGATGGTCAAGATGCGCTGATCTACTGCTTCGTTGGTAGTCAAAGTTATTGTTTTCGTGAAAGGTCCTACACGATTCGTGTCATAACGGACGATAACCTTGTTGCTTTGTCCCGGCATGATTGGCTCTTTCGGAGCGTCTGGAACTGTACAACCGCAGCTACCCTTTGCGTTCTTGATGATAAGCGGCTCTGTACCCGTATTTTTAAATCTGAACTCACGAGTCGGTTCTGCACCTTGCTCGATTGTTCCGTAGTCCATTTCTGTTTTTTCGAGAGTCATTACAGCTTGCGCCATAGAGATAGTTGCTATAAAGCAAACCATTGATAAGATTGACATTAACTTTTTCATTGTAATTTTTATTTTTTTTGTGAATGATTAATTATTTATCGCCGTAGAATGTATCAAAAATAAATTATCTATTTCCCTTTCATTCCCTTTTGATGACACAAAGTAAGACCTTTTTTTTTGACCGTGCAATACTTCGTTCTTTGATTAACTTTGCATTAACAATTCGATAAATTCACTTTTATATTTTCTGCATTTAAAACCTTGAAAATCAAATATTTAGCTAAAAATAGAAGCACTTTTATGAAATAATTTTTGAACTAAAATAATTTAATTAACATTTCAATATACTACGTCACCAACTTTTTAGTAAATTTGCAAACCGTTTACCAACGAATATTTTGAAAAAAAAATTAATTATGCTCGAATTTCCCGCCATATTACAAGCCAAAGCAATCGCCGATGCTGACCACCAACACTCGGAGTTTATTACAGAGGTTTTGAAAGACTTTTGGATTTGTTGCGTCAGCCGCGAAGCCAGCCTCGCAGCCCGCAAAGAAGTATTGACGGGCAAAGCAAAATTCGCCATCATCGGCGACGGAAAAGAAGTGCCGCAAGTCGCTATGGCGCGCGCTTTTCGGCAAGGCGACTACCGCACAGGCTACTATCGCGACCAAACGCTGATGTTCGCACTCGGCGTTTCGAGCGTAGAGGATTTTTTTGCGCAGCTCTACGCCGACACCGACAACGACCCTTTTTCAGGCGGTCGCCAAATGAACAGCCACTATGCTACGCCTTTTATTGATAAAAATACTGGCGAATGGCTTCGCCAAACCGACCAATTCAATATTTCGTCTGATATTTCTTGCACTGGCGGTCAGGTGGCGCGCGCGCTGGGACTTGCGTTGGCTTCCAAAAAATACCGCGAAATGCCCAACATAGACACGGCGCAAAATTTTTCGGAAGACGGAAATGAAGTTTGTTTCTGTACCATCGGCGATGCCAGCACTTCCGAAGGTCCGTTTTGGGAGTCGCTCAATGCGGCTGCCGTCCTGCAAGTGCCGCTTGCGGTCGCAGTTTGGGACGACGGCTACGGTATTTCTGTCCCCATCGAGTATCAGACGGTCAAAAAAAGTATTTCTAAAGCACTCGCTGGTTTTGGCTCCGAAAAAGCAGGCGAGGGCATACACATATATAAGGTGCATGGTTGGGATTATCCGACGCTCATCGAGGTCTTTGAAGAAGGCATCGCCAAGATGCGAATCGACCACACGCCTGCGCTTTTTCATATAGACGAACTCACGCAGCCGCAGGGACACTCTACCTCTGGCTCTCACGAAAGGTACAAGTCCAAAGAGCGATTGGATTGGGAAAAAGAGAACGACTGCATCGTCAAAATGCAAGAATGGATGGAAAAAAGCGGTATTGCGAAGCGCGAAGAATTAGAATCGCTCGCTGTCGATGCGCGCGAATACGTCAAAAAATGCCGCCAGAATGCGTGGGAAAAATACACGCAGCCGCTCAAAGACAATCAAAAAGTATTAGAAAATATTTTGGACTCGATGGCGGCGAGTGCATCGCCCGAAAAGTCAGAGGCTATCGAGTCCGCCAAAGCCGAACTTCGGGGTTTGGTCAATCCCGTGTTTAGTGAATTAGCCAAAATCGGTCGAAAATTATTTTTTCAGACCCAAAAAGAGGCTTCTCGCAATCCCGCCGTCCAACAACTTCACGCATGGATTCAGAAGGAGGTCGCCCTCAAAAATAATCGTTTTCATACGCATTTACACAGCGAACTTCCCAACAATGTGCTGAATGTAAGCGGAGTAGCACCGACTTACGACGAAAATCCGCCACTCAAAACTGGCTACGAAGTGCTGAACGCTTTTTTTGACTATTCGCTCCAAAAACACCCCGAGTTAATGGCTTTTGGCGAAGACGTTGGCGTGATAGGCGGAGTCAATCAAGCCTTTCTCGGAATGCAAAAAAAATATGGCGAGGAGCGAGTTTTTGACACGGGTATTCGCGAATGGAGCATCATCGGACAGGCGATTGGCTTGGCGCAGCGCGGTCTTCGTCCGATAGCCGAAATCCAGTATTTAGACTATATTTACTACGCTTTTTCACCGTTGGTGGACGATTTGGCGACCCTTCGCTATCGGACGGACGGTATCCAAAAAGCACCTGTCATCGTGCGGACGCGCGGGCATCGTTTGGAAGGGATTTGGCATTCTGGCTCGCCGATGGGAACTTTGGTCAATGCGCTGCGCGGAATATACGTCATCGTGCCACGAAATATGGTGCAAGCGGCGGGTTTTTATACGACTTTGCTTCAAAGCGACGAGCCAGCCATCATGGTAGAACCGCTCAATGCCTTTCGCTTGCGCGAAAAATTACCCTCCAATATCGGCGAATATCGCTTTCCGTTGGGCGAGCCCGAAGTCATGCACGAAGGCTCGGACGTGACGCTCGTGACGTATGGCTCTTGTGTGAGGATAGCGCAAGAAGGGCTTAAACTTTTAGAAAATGAAAATATTTCTGTCGAATTGATTGATATTCAGACACTTACGCCTTTTGATATTCCGCAGATGATTTTGAAATCGCTGAAAAAAACGAATAAAATTATCTTCATGGACGAAGATATTCCGGGTGGCGCGACTGCGTATATGATGCAGGAGGTTTTGGAAAAACAAGGTGGCTACCAATTTCTCGACGCAGCTCCCAAGACGCTTACTGCCGCCGCTCACCGTCCGCCGTTCGGTTCTGATGGTGATTATTTTTCAAAACCCAATGCGGAAGACGTTTATGAAGTCGTGCGGCAAATGATGGCAGAAGCGGAGCCGCACAGATTTTAAATTTTATAAAAAAATATAATTGTAATATTTTGTGACATTTTAAAAAAGTCAAATATGAATCAAAAAATAGAAAATATTTGGCAAAAAAGACCTTTAATTATTAGCGGACCTTGCAGTGCGGAAACCGAAGCACAGGTCATCGAAACAGCGATAAGATTGGCTAAAACTGGGCGCGTAGATATGTTGCGAGCAGGCATCTGGAAACCGCGTACTCGCCCGGGAAGTTTTGAAGGAGTCGGCGCAAAAGGTCTGCCTTGGCTGGTAGAAGCAAAAAAAATCACGGGTTTGCCGCTCACCGTGGAGGTCGCGACCGCCAAGCAGGTGTCAGAAGCACTTGACTTTGGGATAGATGTGCTTTGGATAGGAGCGCGTACGACCGTCAATCCGTTCAGTGTGCAGGAGATAGCGGACGCTTTGAGCGGTGTGGATATTCCGATTTTGATAAAAAATCCTATCCACCCTGACATTGAGCTTTGGATAGGCGCAGTAGAAAGGATAGCAAAAAGCGGTGTCACAAAAATCGGTTTGGTGCATCGTGGTTTTTCTTCTTATGGTAATACAGAATACAGAAATGCGCCGATGTGGCATTTGGCGATAGAAATGATGCGAAGAAATCCTAACTTGTTGATGCTCAACGACCCGTCGCATATTTGTGGCAGGCGAGATATACTTCAAAGTGTTGCTCAAAAGGCTATAAACCTAAATTTTGATGGCTTGATGATAGAAAGTCATATCAATCCAGATGCGGCTTGGAGCGATGCAAAGCAACAAATTACGCCAGAAGTGCTGTCACAAATGTTGGATAATATTCAGTGGCGGCGCGATGAAATTCCGTCCGAAGAAGTCCACGCAGCTCTGCGCGACCTGCGCCAGCAGATAGACCAATTTGATGAGGAACTTTTGTATATCATCGCGCAGCGAATGAAAATATCAGAAAAAATAGGTCACTACAAAAAGGAAAATAACGTCACTATTCTTCAGACTGCTCGTTGGAATCAAATCCTCGAAAAAGCGTATCGGACTTGCGAGCAGCATAATTTGAGTATGGAATTTGTAAAAAAATATTTCGATGCTATCCATCTCGAAAGCATCAATCACCAGAGCAAAGTGATGAACGCTTGACACTTTTAGTCCTCCCACTGGATTGCAAATTCTGCTACAACTTTCTGATTGTCAGAGGTTAATAAATTTTTTCCTGCGGGCAACATTTCTTCTATCTTTAATATTTCTTCTGCTTTCAGAACCAATTTTTCCCACAAATCCAAGAAAATTGGAATGTCAAAATCTATAAATTGCGGTTTGTAATGATTTTTTTCGTCGGGCATAAAGATTTCTTGCGGACGAATAGTTAGGAACATTTGACTCGGCAAATCTAATTTTAATCGCCACGCTCGGATTTTTTCAAAGAATATTTTGAGCGTATCGCCACTATTTTTTTTGGGAATACTGTTCTTCGGAACAAACCAAATTTTTCGTTGCAAAATTATTGAATTATCAATTATTATTCTTGGAAAATGAAAAATGTTGGAGTCAAGCAGTATTTTATTATTTTTATTTTCTTCAAAAATAAATTCTGTTAGAGGAGCATCTTGCTCGGCAAAAAGGTTAAAAAAATGATACAATTCGTTATTTTGTGACAATTTTTTAGAATCAATATTGAATATTTTAATTATTTTTTTTTCTAATTTGTGACGTAAAAAAATGCCGAGTGCATTGCCATTGCAAATTTCGATATTTTCTATCAAGATTTGATTTTTCTTTTCACTTTTTACACCATTCAGTACTATTTCACTTTCAAAAAGTGGCGAAAGTTGCGCAAAATCCGCTTGATTGATTGCAGGATTCAGTACCCAAATTTCGTCTTTGGGCGACGTATTCCACCGATTTTGAAGTACCGAATATTGTTTGGGAAGCAAACCCAAAAACCTACCAAAGTGCTTTCCGTAGCCGATAGAGAGTTGATTGACTACTCCGCTCAGTCCGTTTTCGGTATCTCTGAAAAGCTGAATCAGCACAGATTTTTGACTTTTTTTTGAAAATAACTTTTCAGGTTGTCGAAAATTTTCAAAATTTTCAAAATAATAAGCATGAAATTCATCAAAACTGGTACTTTTATTTGGTAGTTCTAAATTTTGAAATTTTGAAAAATACGTTTGCAAATTATTTTCGGCTAAAAAACAAGAAAATTTTGTTATCAAACCGTGAATTTCGAGTTCCGTAACGTCAAAGTTCGTTTTGACCGCCGTATTTTCATACAGTAAGTGCGCTACATTTGGGATATTGAACTCGGAGTTTTTGGGTAGATTTTCTTGCAAAATCTGCTGTATTTCGTATTGCGTGGCTATTTTTTTAGAGGTATCGCTTGCAAAAAAAACGTCTTTGCAAGACGTGATTTTGGAGATGAAATCAATCTGCTTATTAAGTTTTTGATAATATTCCTCAAAGAAAATACGGTTGAAATTAACAATCCGAGTGTTCTGAAAATCACCCAAATCGGGTAAAAAACAGAGCATCGAAATTGGAGAAAAAACGCTAAAAGGACTGGATTTGCAAATAATTCTTGAAATATAAACCAATAAAGAGCGCAAAAACTGCCTTTCTTTTTTATTGATTTTGGAAGCCACACAGTCCCGTCTTTTTAAAATCTCTCGCAAAAAAACGTGGCTCGAAAAAATCAATCCATTCTGCAATAAATCGGAATGAACGTAGGACATTAATTGCTGGCAATTTTGCTCAAAAATAGCATCGAAATCTTCTAAAATCAACTCTCTTCGAGAGCTTTCTGGCGGTACTCGGGAGAGCTTTTCTATCTCCTCAAACGAAAATCCTCCCAAGCGGACGAGGACTATTGGAAATATTTTCATGTCACAGATTAGAAGGAAAAAATATACTAAATAATTTTTCTAAAATTCGGTCTGACAGTCTTTTGTCCTCTATTACAATGTCACAAAAACCCATTAATTGTTGTTCGGGTGCAATTTCCTTTTGGAAGCTGGTTTTCAAGCCATTAGGTAGTATTATTTTGATAAAATACTGATTATTTTTGGGTAAAAGCGATTTGGACTCTACTTTACCGTCCAAAATACCATACTCTTGGAAAGGATAATTTTCTAATTTTATCACCGCTCGTTGCCCTGATTTTACCTTACTCGACCCTGCGCTGGGCAGATAAATTCGCCCTACCATGTCCGCCCGATGGTCGAGTTGGGAACTGTCAGGAATGATAGCTAAAAGTTCGTCGCCTGACTTGATATTTTGCTGTTCGGCTCGAAAATTATAGAAAGAAACGACCCCTGCGGCAGGTGCGGAAAGCAAATAATTCTGTTTCCATTCCGCCAATTTACTTTCCAAGCGGAGGAGTGATTCTCGGATTTTACTTCGTTTAGAATTATCATTTTCGCTCTTTGACTGACTGATAATCAGCTTTTTAGCTTGAAGCTGCTCTACTTCTTTTTGTTTTTCGAGTATATTAAGTCCCAATATTTTCAGTTCTTTTTCTTTGGCGTACTCTTCTTTTTTCGCATCTTCCAAGTCATATTGTTTTAGGATTCCGTCGGCGTACAATTTTTGAGAATCTTGGAATCTTTTTTGCGCCAGCTCGTAGTCTTTGCGATTTATTTTTTCTAAGTCTTGGAGTTTTTCGATGCCTTTTTGGATAGTTGCTATCTGTGCGTTGAGTTGGATTGAGTTGGAAATATCAAATTTTTCGGTTGTCAAAAAATCATAATCTGACATATTTTGGAGCAACTCCGAAAATTCGCCCTGAATGTCACCTAATTGCCATTTTTTAGAAAATAAATAATTATTTTTAGGCATTTTTTCGCCCGATTGTAACTCATTTATAGCACTATCCAACCGAATTATGTCATCATAATTGGCAGTATTTTGCAATAAAATCAATCGCTGTCCAACGCTTACTCTTTGGCGGTCTTTGACCAATAATTTTTCTAAACGCCCCGATGCGCGTGCTACCAACACGACCGGCGCAGTTTCTGATGACAGCACGATAGGTGCGGAAATTATTTCGGGATATTTTATCCACCAGACTACAAAAAAAAGTGTAGCGACGGCAGTACCGATACACAAAGTACCCCATCGCAGCAGCCACGACGGCGGTTTGCTCAATAGCTCCTCGACTTCTTCACTTCGGATATTTATTTTTTTTGACAGCATTTCACTCACTTTTTAATAACATTATCCAATAATTGAGCCTAAATTGCAAAATTAATTCTAAATTATTTTGGTTTGTACCAAAACAATGATAATTTTGTAATCTAATCCAACCTTAACGCAGGATTAACGTTCTATTTATGTTGATGTAACACATACTATTTCAAAATACAATACTCGTTTTACCAGACAATTTTTCAAACATGAAGCACATTTTACTATTATTAGTTGTTTTATTTACATTATTTATTTTACCTGATAACATATTTGCTCAAAACGGCTGCGTGCCGGGAGAAGGTTGTGCTGGGGCTAATCCAATTTGTATGGAAGGCTATCAAGGCAATTCAATTGGGTGGGCTGGCACAGGCGGGCAGTTTTGTGGTGGAATGACATCACTTGACAATGACCAGTACTTCCTTTTTACCCCCACCGTATCCAATTTTGCTTTTAGTATCACAAGTTTTGGCTGTTCATCTGGTACAGGTTTGCAAGCTGCCATCTATGCGGCTGGTGGTTGTGGCAATTTGACTAATACTTTGGAGTGCAATGCTGGGTCTGCGGGTAACTTTTCTATCGGAGGAAGCGTCACATATGTTCCCGGACAGCAGTATATACTTATGATTGACGGAATTGCAGCCGCACAATGCGGATTTCAAATCAATATCAACCCTCCAGGGTCTATACAACCTCCTCCAAGCCCTTTTTTGGGTGTCACTTTTGGTCCTATTTCTGGAGTAACAAATATTCCATGCCCTCGTACGGATACTTCTTATATTTTTTCTATTCCGCCAGTAAATTGTGCCACGCTTTACCACTGGACGCTACCGCAAGGCGATGCGACACTACAAGGAATCGGATTAGGTGGAAATCCCGCTCAAATAGGGCAGGATATTTTTACCAACGGCACAACGGGTGCTGGTGTTAGATTGACCCTCAATGACCCCACGCGTTGTGGACCTGCTTACGACTTAAAGTTGTGTGTAAATGTCGGTAACGGCTGTGACTCGGCTGCCAATAAAATTTGTAAAACCATCACCATCGGTTGCGCGCCACCCAATCGGGATACTATTCTTTCTTTTTGTCCCAACACAACAACGTGGGACGGTACAGGAAGAATGCCCACCTCTGTCTATCCGACCAAGATTCCCGGTGGTCCATTTGGAGTGCCAGGTACATATAATATTACTATAAAAAATGCTCAAAATTGTTCTTATAATTTAAAGTTAGACCTGCGTAGTCTTGACCCTGGACCCTACAATGTAGATTTAGGAGAGATACCTCTTTGCGAAGGGGAGTCATTCAGCACCTGCGGCAAGACTTTTACGCAGATTACATCG
>JAYWGG010000267.1:0-4457 GCA_043778415.1 Saprospiraceae bacterium | reverse complement strand
GATTGTTCTCATTTTCTAAACTACCATACGAGTTTTTGTGACATTCATCGGGAATGGTTTTGGGGTCTGCTGAGTAGATTTTGTAGAGCGCATTGTTGGCGACTCCAAAATTTCTGTCCAGAAAAGACTCATCAATATTTTCTACATTCACATACAAACCATTGTAAATATTATTGACGGAAACCCTCACATAATTAGCGTGAGGAGCAAACATATATTTTCTCGCAATTTCGTAAGAAAGTACCTCTCGCACCATACTTGGGTCGCGAAGAGCCGAAGAAATCTGTAACACTTTACTACCCAAATGATTCTGTGCGGAACGAATATAATTCAATTTTATCTGCCAAGGATTGCGCTTACTACCAAATTTAAAAGAATTTCCTCCCCTGTATCTAATCCCGACACTGTCGTACTGAATGCCATCAATTTTTATGCTTCCGAGCAACATATCGTCTGAAGTACTCGCTTTGAGCGAATCTAATTGAGCCGCCCAGTTGGTTTGTAAAAGTGTGATATTTATATCTATAATTTTTGAATTATCAAAAAAATTAGAATTTGCGGGCACAGAACTGCTTTGTGCGCTTACCGAAAATTTGGATAAAGCAATGAGTAGAAAAATAAAAATTGTAAGATTACGGTTCATCTAAAAAAATTATAAACGAGTTGAGCGAATAGATTGACTGCTTATTTTAAAACGCAATGATACGAAAAAAAGGTTTAACGTATATTGATTTTGTATATAAACTTTTTATCAACCCAATAATATCAAGGAATAAAATATTTTTTTAAATAAATTTAGGAATAAAAAAATTCACAAAAATTTTGTTTATTAATTATTTTATATTTGTAATTAATTGATAAACAGATTATTAAATAATATTTATATTTTAGACATTGTATTTATAAACTCACAACCTATAAAAAATGTCTTTGTGGCAGCAAAAAAGTTACCCCATCTTTGTATCATCAAAGTAAGTGATTGATTTCAGTCCAGCTTTGAGCGCAAGATTAAAGAATTGGCGTGTTTTATTTTGGATATGTTCATGGGATATTTTAAGTTCCACTGGTAATAGAATGTTAATCATTTATTGGATAATTACCAGTGGAACTTTTTTATAAAGCATTGATAATGAGGAGATTGAGCAGCCAATAAGTAAAGATAACAACCGAAGAAAGTTCGCTTTCTCGTCAAGATTTAATATGTTCATGGGATTATAATTTGTTAAAAAGTCGTGCCGTAAAGTCGGTATGACTTTTTTTTTGCTTTTTTTTGACTATCTTTGTTCAGCCCACGATTCTAAAAGCATGAAAAATTTAATCTACATACTCCTCTTGGGGATTTCGATTCCTGTGCTTGCCCAACCGTGTGCGCAGGCTTCCTACCTTGAGCAGCTTTTGCGTCTTCAACCCGATATGCGGGCAAAAATTCAACTGCATGAAAAAATAATCGCTAATTTTGACCTGTCACAAACATCGGAAGAAAGAAATGTTTATTTGATTCCTATTGTAGTCCATGTTGTGTATGAAAATGGAATTGAAAATATTTCTGAAAGCCAGATTAGAAGTCAGATAGAAGTGTTAAATTTAGATTTTAGAAAAAAAAATGATGATGTGTCATTCATTCCAGACGTATTTACAAATATTTCTACCGATATTGGAATAGAATTTTGTTTAGCAAATATAGACCCACAAGGGAAAAAAAGCTCAGGCATCACGAGGACTAAAACAGAATTTAGTAACATAGGTTCTTCTTTTGCGCTTGGCAATCGGCGGCGAGTTTATTACTCTGGTTTGGGTGGCGAGGACGTTTGGGACTCCCAAAAATATCTCAATATTTGGGTCTGCAGCATCGGAGGAGGTACGCTCGGGCTTGCGCTTGGCACTCTCGCAAACGCCAACGAGGACGGCGTACTCGTTGATTATCAAGCATTTGGAACAAACGGCACCGCGAAAGCTCCTTACTCGTCAGGTAGAACTTGCACGCACGAGATAGGGCATTTTTTCAATCTTAAACATATTTGGGGCGATGTCGAGAATTGCGCTGGCGATGATTTAGTAGCCGATACTCCCACGCAGGCTGCGCCTTATTTTGGCTGCCCGACCTATCCTCAAGAAAGCTGCGGAACGTCAAATATGTTTATGAATTTTATGGACTATACCGACGATTCTTGTCGAAGAATATTTACAAAAGGGCAAAAAAATCGCGTTTTAGTGACACTTTTGAACCTTCGTCCGAGCTTGCTCAATGCACAAGTTTGCCAGTATTGTGAGGACAATCGCTCGAATTTGTGTATTTTTCCTAATCCTACGAGTAATTTTTTAAATTTTAATCTGTCTAATAATCAACAAATTACAGTAAAAATTTATGACGAGTTGGGCAGATTTTACTTTGAAGAACAACTTTCTCCGCCCGTTACGGGAAAAAGTATTTTTTTACAAAATCTTCCATCTGGCATATACATTGCCAAGATTCAAGATGCAAGCGGCCGGAATGATATACAAAAATTTATTATATCAAAATAATTTTCTAATTTTGTGACCTTTACAAAAGATAATTTACAATGTTTAATCTAAAATCATACTTGAGTTTGGTGTTTATAGCTTTCAGTTTGTTAGAATTTTCTTGCAAATCCGTTGAATTTACGACTGCCGAAATCAGTCAAGTCGCGTCTTGTGCTGCTACTCGAAAGGTCGGAAATAGAAATGTCCAACTTTATAACATAGCCATTAATAACAATAAAATTGCATACTATCAAGGAATCGAAGGTGTCACAAAAATAGGTAATTTTAAAAAATTATTAGATAAAAATACCTATGAAAAAATCGTTTCTACTTTACAAAAATCAGGTGTTAGAAGGAATGCGGTAAGCAATAAAGAAGACGGAAACAGTTATATTTTTACATTGGTTTTACCGGACAGAAAACCAGTTGAAGAGAATTTGAGTGTGTCAGAAATTAGTGCCTTAGCGAAGTTGTTTGATAGTCTGCAAAATAGTAAAGACTGGCTTTCTATAGATGACAAAACGCTTAAAGATACTCCCCAAGAGCTTGATAATCAAATAATTGTGCAGTTGAATAACGGAGTAGATATTAATGTTTGGCTAAAAAAATATGAAAAAAATGTCTTAAAAATTAAAAAAAGGCTTTCTCCAGATTTGAATTATTGGTTGTTAGATGTCGGCAACAATTTTGGGAAACCCAACTTTTTTTTAGAAACACTTAAGTCTGATAAAGAGGTTGTAATGGTACAATTCAATAAAAAATTAACGCTCCGCAAGTAATTATTTATGTTCAAAAATTTATTAAAATTGGCTTTATTTTTTTCTATTTTACTTTTTTTAGAATGTCACTCAATAGCACAAAAATTTGAAATAAAATTAGGAGATTTATTATTTTTAGACATGGATTGCGGCGAATTTTGTGACGCAGTAGAGAAAGTAACTTTTGGCGTAAATGGCGCAAAATTTTCCCACATCGGTTTAGTTTCAGTCCAAGAAAATGGAGAAAAATTGGTTCTCGAAGCAGTATCAAAAGGCGTGATTGCTACTCCGTTGGATACTTTTTTATCTCGCAGCAAAGATGCAAATGGAAAGCCAAAAGTAGTGGTAGGGCGATTGAAAGAGCAGTATAACTTTTTGATAACCAACGCTTTAAATGAAGCTAAAAAACTTTTGGGCAAGCCTTACGACGATGTGTTTGACTTACAAAATGACGCATATTATTGTTCTGAGTTAGTATATGAAGCCTTCAAACGCGCCAACGCTGGAACGCCGCTTTTTGAGCCGCAACCGATGACTTTTAAAGACCCAGACACGAAAGAAAATTTTGAAATTTGGGTAAAATATTACAAAAATTTGGGAAAACCAATCCCCGAAGGGCAACTCGGACTGAATCCCGGAGGGATTTCTCGTTCCTCAAAAATTGACATCGTGCATTGCTTCGGCAGACCAACAGGCTGGCAAGGCGATTTATTGGACTAATTTTTTTTATAACTTACTGATATTGACCATTTTATCCTCTACTATCCCGACTAATTCCTCAAAACGCTTCTCGCGTTTGGTCGCCCGAGTACGATTGAAGGGCAAATCAACTGCAATATATTCGGCAATTTGTGACGGGGCAGATTTCATAATATAAATGTCATCGCCCAAATAAACTGCTTCTGAAATATCGTGTGTGACAAAAATAATTGTACTTTTAAATTTCGTCCAAAGCTCTGAAAGCAAGTCCTGCATTTGAAGCCGCGTGTTAATATCGAGTGCGCCAAAAGGTTCGTCCATCAACAAAATTTCGGGATTGGCGAGCAAACTTCTTGCAATCGCTACCCGTTGAAGTTGTCCTCCCGAAAGCGTCGGATACTGCGCATATTTGTGTTCGTGTCCAGAAAGTCCTACCAATTTTACCATTTCCATAGCTCTTTCTACGCGGTCTTTTTCTGTAACTCCCTGAAAATCAAG
>JAYWGG010000266.1:0-4465 GCA_043778415.1 Saprospiraceae bacterium | reverse complement strand
CGGGATTTTTAAGCAAAAACTTTAGAATTTATACAGAGCACTTGATTTTTTTGGTTACTTTTTTCATCAAGGAAAAAAGTGACAAAAACCAAGTAAATGGCTACAAGGCTAAATTCAAAAGAGTCAATTTACAATCCTTGCGTAACATAAATTAGTAAAGTTTAATTTTTTGAGAAAGAAGAAAATAATTGCAAAAATAATGTGAAAGTTTTAAAAAAGCACTACATTAGCCGTGATATGGAATGGAGAAAAAATTGGCAACTTATTTTAGATGCGTTCCGAAACTATTTTAAACAAAATTAAGCAAAATACAAAATGGCAATAGCGAAACCAAGCAAAAAAAATACTATCCAAAAAGACAGAGCCGACAACGCAAAATTTTTTAAAATATTGGGCATCGTGACGCTCGTTATTTTGATTCTGATGTATTTGGTATTTTCAAATTCCTCACGATAATTCAGCCCTGATTTGACCATTGAACTGGCTTATTTTCCGCCCGTCCAGCATTTTCAACACTTCTCACGAGCTACCGAAATCTGGATAGAGCAGTGTGAAAATTATCAAAAAAATAGTTGTCGCAACCGTTGCCACATTGCTACAGCCAACGGTTTGCTGCGTCTGACCGTTCCGCTCCAAAAAGGAAAGCACGAAAGCCAACCTATCCGTGACGTGCGCATTGCCTACGACCTTGCTTGGCAACGCCAGCACGCCCAAAGCATCGTGTCGGCTTATTCCAAAGCTCCTTTTTTTGAGGATTATTGGCACGAAATACAACCGTTTTTTGAAAAAAAATACGATTTTTTGTTCGACTTTAATTGGGCTATTTTAACAAAAATGCACCAGTTGTTGTCGCTCGAAACGCCGTTTTTTTTGACCGAAAAGTTCTTTCCACCTGCCGCAATATCCGGCGCAGCGTTCCGTCCGTACCCTCAAGTTTTTGAGGACAGACACGGATTTTTGCCCAATTTGAGCGTTTTGGACTTACTTTTTTGTTTGGGTTCGGATTGGAGGAGCGGCGTTTGAGAGACGAAAGTAATATTTTTTGAAAAAAATAGAAAAAACAATACAAAACGTTTCAAAAAAATTGTAAATTTGCCCCACAATTTGTTTTATAAATGAATCAAAAAATACGCCGCTACAAGAGATGATACAACGACTGCTGATAAAAAATTTTGCGCTGATTGATGAACTCGAAATCCATTTTTCGGAAAAACTAACCATCATTACGGGCGAAACAGGTGCCGGAAAATCTATTCTGCTCGGCGCGCTCGGACTGATTATGGGCAACCGCGCCGACCACGTTTCGCTCTACAATCCCGCCGAAAAATGCGTCATCGAGGGATATTTCAAGATAGGGCACTACGAAGATTTGAAAGAATTTTTTGCGGCGCAAGAATTAGACTACGAAGACGAAATCGTCGTCCGCCGCGAGATAACTCCGACGGGAAAAAGCCGCAGCTTCGTCAATGATACGCCCGTGACACTCAAAATCTTGCAACAATTAAGCGCGGCTTTGATTGATTTGCACCTTCAGTTTGATACGCTCGATATTCACGAAGTGTCTTTCCAGCTCCGAATGATCGACGCTTTGGCGGACAATAAAATACCGCTTTCCAAGTACCAAACGCAGTACAAAACCTATCAAGCTGACCAGCGAAAACTCGCCGCACTCATAGAGCGAAGCCAAAATGCGGCGCGCGAAGTGGACTTTTTGACTTTTCAGCTCAACGAATTTAGCAAAGCAGACCTCGTGGCAGGCGAACAAGAAAAACTCGAAGCCGAGCAGGTAAAATTGGCAAATGCAGAAGTCATAAAACGCACGCTCGCAGGAGCTTACGGCTACTTGGCGGACAACGAAAACTCGATTATTAGCCAACTCAAAGACGTAGCGCGCTCGGTGGCGACGGTGCAAAAATTTTCGACCGCTATCACCAAGATTCAAGGTCGCTACGAAGGTTTTATCGCCGAAATTCAGGAAATTGCCTCCGACTACGAGCAGATAGCCGACTCTACCGAACTCGACGGCGAGCGGATTCAGGAGCTTGAAACACGGCTCAATATTATTTATAAATTACTCAAAAAACACGGCGTGGCGAGCGTGGCGGAGTTGATACAGATTCAGACGGATATCCAGAGCCGACTGGCGGCTTTTGGCGATCTTTCTACCGACATTGCTGCGCTGGAGCAGTCTATCGCCAAAAACGAAGTGGAGCTAAAAGAAAAAAGTATCGAACTTTCGGCGCGTCGAAAAAATGTTATCCCAAGTTTTGAGGAAAAAGTCCAGCAGCAACTTATCCAGCTTTCGATGGAACATGCACGGCTAAAAGTATCCATCAATCCGCTTTCGACGCTCACGACGACGGGGGCGGACGAGGTCGAATTTATGTTCGCGCCCAACAAGGGCAGCAAATTTCAGAGCATCAAAGATGTCGCTTCGGGCGGCGAGCTGTCCCGCCTTACGCTCATCACCAAGTCGTTGGTGGCGAGCGCGATACCGTTGCCGACGCTGATTTTTGACGAAATTGACACCGGTATTTCGGGCGACGTAGCGCTCAAAATGGGCGTTATCCTTCAGCAACTTTCCGCCCAGCACCAAGTGGTGAGCATCACGCACTCGCCGCAAATCGCCGCCAAAGCCCACACCCATTATTTTGTGTACAAAAAAGTGCTGGAAGACCGCACCGTGACGAATATCCGCTCCCTCAACCACGAGGAGCGAATCCTCGCCATCGCTACGATGTTGAGTACCAATCCGCCGTCGGCTGGCGCCATCAAAAACGCAGAAGAACTTTTAGCGACGCACGGCTCAAACTGACGGAGTTTAGCTTTTTTTGGGTTTGTTGAAAAAAACTTCCATCAAAATAAGTAGTTTTTAGTCGCGTAAATAATTGATAATCAATTATTTACAATATTATGTAATTGTAAGAAATTCTTTGTAATTACATAATAGAATAATAGTAGCTAATAGTTGTCTTGCCAGATTGGGGTTTTAGATTGAATTTAAAGATGGTTTTGTATTTGGAAAGTTGGTGTATAATGGAAAAAATCTTACGTCGTTAGTTTCCATCTTCCTTAACCCCTCCCAAAACTGTTAGCCACAATTATAAAATTACCATTCAGCAGATAGGTAGCCAAAAAAATCTATATCTTTGCGAAGCTAAAATAAGATAAAATGGTAATTGCAAATCCTATATATGACGTTGTGTTTAAGAGGCTTATGGAAGACAATCGCATTGCGAAGTTTTTCATCGGTACACTTTTGGAACAAACTATTGAATCTGTGGAAATAAAACCTCAAGAATATACTTTTGAAGGGGAATTTGAACAAAATGACCCCAAAGCAATAGAAATAATAGAAGAAAGAATCAGAAAAAGATATAATATTTGGGTGTACAGACTTGATTTTGTTGCGACCATTAGAGCCGAAACTGGCGAACTTAAAAAAGTACTTATTGAGATTCAAAAAGCTAAAAATCATATTGATTTGATGCGATTCAGAAACTATTTGGGCGAACAGTACAAAAAAGAAGACATCGTAAATGACAAAAAAGTGATATTGCCAATCACAACAATCTATATTTTGGGTTTTAAACTTCCCGAAATAGAAACATCTTGCTTGAAAATAGATAGAAACTGTCAAGATTTGGTGACCAAAAAAGTCATCAATACTAAAAGTGATTTTGTAGAAAAGCTAACTCACGACTGTTATATCGTACAAGTCGAACGCATAACTAACACATATCAAACTCGACTCGATAAGTTATTGAGTGTTTTTGAGCAGACAAATTTTATTGACAACTCGAAAATCACAAAAGAATTTAACCATGACACTGATATTGAAGAAGTCAAAATCATAACTGACATTTTGCATTATTCGGGGACGGACCCAATCGAAAAAAAGAAAATAGAAACCGAACAAGAAGCATGGCGGACAGTAGATGCTTTGACAGAGGATTTAAGGGAAAAATCAGAAAAGTTGATGCAAGAAAACCAAGATTTGAAAAAGCAACTTGAAGAAATGAAACGCAAACTTGGCGAAGAGTAAAGTACTACAGTTCAGAAATCACATATCCAAAATCTCATTACCCACCCACCGCCCACAAAGTCCCAATAAGAACTTCGCTCTTATTGGGACTTTGTGGTTTTGAGTAAAATGCTATAAAAAACTTACTTACACCATTTCTTCGGGGCGCACCCATTCGTCAAATTCGGCGGCAGTCAGATAGCCCAAAGCGACGGCGGTTTCTTTCAAAGTTGTGCCGTTTTTGTGGGCGGTTTGAGCGATTTCGGCGGCTTTGTAGTAGCCGATTTTGGTGTTTAGGGCAGTCACGAGCATCAACGAATTGTCTAAATTTCGCTTGATGTTGGCATGAATCGGCTCTATCCCTTCGGCGCATTTATCGTTGAAAGACACGCAAGCGTCGCCGATGAGTCGAGCCGAATGTAGAAAATTATAAATCATGAG
>JAYWGG010000265.1:0-15639 GCA_043778415.1 Saprospiraceae bacterium | reverse complement strand
ACTTATTGGTGCGCAATGATTTCATGCAAAACTCTGAAAAAGAACTTCTTAAACAGTTCGCGCCGCAAAAAATGATGGGTTCGGCGGCTTGATTAGTTCATAACTTGCAGCACAGAATTTTCGCTTTCGAGCGTCCTAAAATCCACCGCACTCACGCCCGAAACGCCCTGCTCGGGCATATAAACGCCGTAAATAACGTCCACCGCCGCCATCGTCTGCTTGTTGTGGGTGACAATAATAAATTGAGAATCTGTCGAAAACTTTTTAATAATTCGGTTAAATTTTTCAATATTTGCATCGTCCAAAGGCGCATCGACTTCGTCAAAAATACAAAAAGGAGCGGGTTTTAGGAGATAAAGCGCGAACAATAGAGCGGTAGCCGTCAGCGTTTTTTCGCCGCCCGAAAGCTGGCTGATGCTTTGAGGACGCTTTCCTTTGGGCTTCGCTACGATGTTGATAGGCGATTCGAGTGGCTCGGCGGGATTCTCGAGCACCAAATCGCACGCGTCGTCGTCCGTAAAAAGACTTCTAAAAACTTCTATAAAATTATTGCGAATTTGGTCAAATGCCGATATAAATTGTTGAGTAGCAGTCAGTTCTATTTCTTTTATCGTTTCGATTAAAGAATTTTTTGCCTCCAAAATATCATTTTTTTGAGCAGCTATCGTCGTCAGTCGCTCGCTCATCTCCTTATAAGTTTCGACCGCCATTGGATTTATTTCGCCATAGTTTTCTAACTTATTCTTTATCTTTGTGACATGGTCTTGAAGGTCAGATTGGATATAATCTTTGTTCGGTTCTCGATTGAACAGGTCGTTGATAGCTATGTTAAATTCGATTTTTAGCCGCTCTCCGATTGCGCTGAGCTGCAACTTAATGTCGCTGAACTTATCTTTCAAATTTTCCAATAAAACCTGATTTTCGTTGCGCTGGCGGTTCCATTTTTTTATGTTGTCTTCCAACTCGTTCATTTTTCCTCGCGCCTGAAAATAAGATTGTTCGGCATCGTTCAAAGAAAGTGTTTTTTCTTTTTTATCGCTAATATTTTGCGTTAAATTTTTATTAAGCTCCAATATTTCAGCTTCCGCCGCCTCCAAGTCTTTGTTTGAAGATTGTATCAAATTTTGTTCTTTTTCAAGATTAAATTTTGTTTCTTCTAATTGTTTTTCTCTAAAATTTAATTCTCTCTGAATAGTCGAAACTTTATTTTGCTGGCGAATAAATAAAACATTTTGTTCATTGAATGTTGCCGAGGCCTTGCCCAATTCTTCCGCCAATTCCTTGTAGCTGCTGTCTGCATTCGTCATATTGGACGTAATTGCGCGCGCTTGTTGGCGATAATTTTCTAAAATAATATTCAAAGCATCGTTTTCGAGAAGTAATTTTTTGATAAAATTTTCGGTGCTTTGATTTTTTTCTTTTACTTCTTTCTTAAAGTTTTCTATGTTTTCGATTTTGGTCTGCAAGCCAATCATTTCTTGAAGCAAACGATTCAGTTGATTTTTTTCTTTTTGTACAGCCGCTTGTTTGTTGTTGTTTTTCAGAGCAGTTAGCTGAATTTGCAGCTTGTTGATTTCCTCCGAAAGTTGCTGTTCTGTTTTCTCCAACGCTTGAATATTTTTTTCGATTAGGTACAAATTTTTCTTACGACCAATCTTTTTTCCATCGAACAAACCTACCGAACCGCCACTGATACTTTCAGGACGATGAATAAAATTTCCAGCTTTGGCTAAAATAGTCAAGCCTTCGGGAGAGGAACTTCGGACATCTTCCTTCCCGGAAATATAAACATTTTGTAGTAATAAATGGCAAAGATTGATGTACTTTTCCTCTACCTCTATGACATCAATAGCTGAAATAAAATCTACTTTATTAAAATGTTTTGTGACGTTTATTTTTTCGATAAAATCTAAAACAAACAAATTTACACGACCTTTTTGAGATACTTTTAACAGCTCAATCGCCGCTGTCGCTTCTGCTTTACTTTCGACCACAAAATACGATAAATAAGGCTCTAAAAAATTCTCTATCGCCACCCTATATTCTTCTTTACAAAATAATAAATCTGACAATAAAATAGGATTTTGTGACCAACTTTTTTCTTTGCTCAAATACTTGATTGATTCCGAAAAACCCTCCAAATTATCCACCATACTTTTGGTAAGTTTGTATTCATTCCGGTTTGCGTCCAATTCGCGACGCACTTTTGCTACTTCTACCCGATGCACTTCGAGCTGCTGACTCGTAAACTCCATCAATTCTACGCGACTTTTTTCGTCATTTTCCAAACTTTCAATCAACGCAATCAACTCATTTTCAGCAACTTGCGCATTTTTTAATTGTTCCGATAAGCCATTTGCTTCATTTAGTCTGGCTTGCATATTATCGGCGTTTCGAGCCAAGTCGGATTGTAAATTTTCTATTTGATTGTTCTGAACAGCTTTTTTCTTATCGCTTTCAGCGATTTGAGCCTCAATTTTTCGCAATTCACTCACAAAAACATCTAAACCTTCTTTCAGATTTGAGTGCTTGGCGCGCGTATTTTTTAAATCATTTTCGGACTTTTCCAACTGATTTTCTAATGCAATTTCTAATTTTTTCTCATCCACTAATTGCGCCTGAAATTCCGAAATATCTTGTCCCAAATTTGATGATCTTATTTTTGCAGTCTTGACTTGCTCCTCCAATTTTAATTTGCTTTGGGCAATAAAATTCTTTCTCTGCAAAATAATATTTTGTTCGTTTTCTAAGCCTCGAATCCGTCCTACCAACGCATTTAAGTCCCGCTGTCGCGCGGAAAGTGTTTGCTCTTTATCCAAGTTAGCCTTTTTTTCAGCTTCCAAAAAAGACTCATTTTTCAAAATTTCAGTTGCTACATTCCGATTTTTATCCGTTTCAAGTTGGAGTTTTTCTTCTACATTCTTGTACTGAATTTTGTGACTTGACAGCTGAAATATTGCCAATTCAATGCTCAACTCTCGATATTGAGCCTTCAAATCAAAATATTTTTGCGTCCGCTTGGCTTGTTTTTCAAGGATTTTTACGTTTGTGTCAATCTCGTGGAGCAAGTCTTCCACGCGGTCAAGGTCTGCGGTCGCACTCTCCAATTTGGATAAAGTTTCTTGCTTTCGGGTCTTGTACTTCGAGATACCAGCAGCCTGTTCAAACATTTTGCGTCGCGCATTTTCTTTGTCGTTCAAAATATCATCAACCATTCCGAGCGCAATAATCGCATACGAATTGGAGCCAATACCCGTGTCCAAAAAAAGCGTATTGATGTCTTTTAAGCGGCAAGAAACGTTATTCAGGCGATATTCACTCTCGCCAGTCCGATACAATATTCTTGAAATACTAATAAAATTGTAGTCAAGCGGAATTAAATTTTGTGTATTTTCAAAGGTAAGCGTCACTTGCGCCATTCCACTTTCCTTGCGTTTTTTAGTGCCGTTAAAAATAATGTTGGACATCTTATCCAAGCGCAATTCTTTACTTTTTTGCTCCCCCAACACCCAACGGATTGCATCTACGACGTTTGATTTACCAGCTCCGTTAGGTCCCACAATTCCAATGACATTCTCATTGAAATTGATAATAGTTTCATTTGCGAAACTTTTGAACCCTTTTATTTCCAGACTTTTTAAACGCATAAAGCCGCAAATATATGATTATTTTTCATATATTTATATGTTTTTTAATCTCCTATTTTAGCCAAATTTTCAAAACATACGACTATCTTCGCCTCAAATTCGCAAATACACCTAAATATGAATCATCAGCAACTTATCGCAAATGCTTTAAATATTTCTCTGAACTATGTCACAAGTACACTCAATCTGTTAGAAAACGGCGCAACCGTTCCTTTCATAGCTCGCTATCGAAAAGAAGTTACGGGTTCTTTGGACGAAGTGCAAATCGCTGATATTCAGCAGTATAAGACAAAATTAGTGGATTTGGACAAACGCCGAGAAAGCATTATCAAGTCTATTGAAGAGCAAGGAAAGATGACCGACGAACTCCAAAATAAAATATTAAAATCAACGACTGTGACAGAGTTGGAGGATATTTATTTACCATTCAAGAAAAAACGCAAGACTCGAGCTTCTGTCGCAAAGGAAAAAGGGTTAGAACCCTTGGCGTTGCGACTACTTGCGCAAAATAGATTCGACGTAGCTGTGGAAGCAAAAAAATACTTGAACGATGCAGTAAATACAGCAGATGACGCATTGAGTGGCGCGCGAGATATTATCGCCGAAATAATTAGTGAAGACGAAACTGCTCGAAATACGATGCGTTTTATTTTTTCTAAAAGTGCAATTTTGACCTCCAAAGTAGCGCGCGGAAAAGAAGAAGAAGGAATAAAATACAAAGATTACTTCAAATGTGACGAAATGCTCTCCAAGTGCCCATCGCACCGATTATTGGCAATTAGACGCGGCGAAGAAGAAGGTTTTTTGAGAGTTTCTATCGCTCCGTCTGCGGAGTCGTCAGTCTATGAATTGGAAAAAATATTTGTTTTTGAGAACAATGAAGCAGCCAGACAGGTCAAAATAGCTGTCACAGATTCCTACGAAAGATTATTACAGCCGAGCATCGAAACAGAGTTCAGAAATACGTCCAAAGAAAAAGCCGACGTGGAAGCAATTAGAGTTTTTACCGAAAACTTGTCCCAACTTTTACTCGCCGCGCCGCTCGGCGAGAAGTGTATTTTGGGTATTGACCCAGGTTTTAGGACTGGCTGCAAGACAGTTGTTTTGGATAAAAATGGAAATTTGTTGCATTATTCGACCATTTTTCCGCACCCTCCTCAACAAGACGAGTTCGGAGCGTCCAACGAAATTCGACACCTTTGCGACCAATATTTTGTGGAGGCTATCGCCGTAGGAAACGGTACTGCTGGGCGCGAAACTATGGCGATTTTGAATAAAATTAAGTTCGACTCAAAGATTGATTTTTATATGGTCAATGAAAATGGTGCCTCCATTTATTCAGCGTCAGCGGTCGCTCGAGAGGAGTTTCCTGACCACGACATTACGGTAAGAGGCGCGGTTTCAATAGCTCGAAGGCTCATGGACCCTTTGGCTGAATTGGTAAAAATAGATGCAAAATCTATAGGCGTAGGGCAGTACCAACATGATGTAAATCAATCTTTGCTCAAAGAAAGTTTGGATAGGGTGGTAGAAAGTTGCGTCAATTCTGTTGGTATCAATCTCAACACAGCGAGTCGGCATTTGCTCACTTATGTGTCAGGTTTGGGACCGAATCTGGCGCAAAAAATTGTGGATTACCGAGTTCTGAATGGTGCTTTTAAGAGTCGAAACGAGTTGAAGAAAATTCCTCGAATGGGCGAGAAAGCATTTGAGCAGTGTGCAGGTTTTTTGAGAATCCGCGACGCAATAAATCCACTTGATAATACCGCAGTTCACCCAGAAATATATTCCGTAGTAGAAAAAATGGCTACCGATTTGGACTCTGATGTGTCGAATTTGATACTAAAAAAAGAGTTGCGTCAACAAATTGACCTCAAAAACTATGTCACAAAAACGATAGGTTTGCCCACACTCAACGATATTATAAAAGAGCTGAACAAACCGGGATTGGATCCACGGGGAAAGGCAAAATCTTTTGAGTTTGGCAATGTTCACAAGATAGAAGATTTATCAATAGGTATGGTTTTACCCGGAATTGTCACAAATATAACAAATTTTGGAGCTTTTGTAGATATTGGCATCAAGCAAGACGGCATGGTTCATATCTCTCAACTTGCGAATAAATTTGTTAAAAATCCCGCCGACGTGGTGGTATTGCAGCAGCAAGTGATGGTAAAAGTGACCGATGTTGATTTTGAACGCAAGCGAGTCTTTCTCTCTATGAAAGAAGTGTAAAATGATATTCAGAGCAAATTTTTAGACTGCAAACAAGTTGGGTAAGCAAAATCAAATCAAAAAAATTTCATTGTGTAAAAAATACACGAAGCCACATAAAATGTTAAAGTTTTACTTTTTTTGAGAAATAAAGTATTAAAAATTGCTTGGTTAAAAGTAAAAGTGTAGATTTGCATAGTTAGTCACAAACTTTTCTTAAATTTTAGAAGTATGAAAACAATAATTTTCGTTTTTGTATTGTTTATTTTTGCCCTACCGTCCTGCTTTTCTCAAACCTATATTGCGCCAGTAATAGGTTACGAATTTGTCAAGACTGGACAGCGGGCTTTTGATAGGTTTACTTATGGAGTTGTGTTTCATTATGACGGATATGTTGAAAATCAATTATTGGGTTCAAAAATCGAACAAGCATTCGGTAATAAATTTGCGATTGCAGTCCAATCACTTTACGCTAAAAGAAACATTAGAAGCAGCTTCTACGGCTGTTTTTCTAACGGAGAATACTATCTATCGTACCGTAATTTTCAAAATAGCGTATTCCTGCGTTACTCGCCATTTAGTTTTCTTTCGCTTGCAATGGGCTACGATTTCAACATTACAAAGGATATAAAAAATGCGTATTCGCCCAACATGATAGGTGAAATAAAAGACCGCGGACTTTTATTTTCAACAGGTTTCCATTGGCGCAACTTTGAGCTAACTGGATTTTACCACAAAGGATTGAACGCAGACGTACTCAATATTAGAGAAGATTATGCCAAGGATTTAACGAATTACGCTACTACAATTAAGGCGATTCCTACAAATGCTTTCGGCATTACATTAAGTTACAAAATAAAGGTTTTCGGAGGCTGCGCGAGTAAGAAAGATAAAAAAATAAGCAGCCCTATGGCAAGCATTTAACGAATACGATGCGACCAACGGCGCAGAAACATGGTACCAGAAAGTCATCATCCAGCGATGAAAAGTTAAAAGATGCCAAAAAGAGTCCCAACAAGAGCTGCGCTCTTGTTGGGACTTCTTTTTTTGAGAAAATTCTGCATTTGTATTCGTTTGTAAACAGTTGTGAAGCGTTCAGGAATAAAAAATTAGTTTTTTTGTGTATTTTTGCACTCAATTATTTAAAAACTAACGGAAAAAAAAATGTCAAATTGGTCAGAACAGGAGATTGTGCGGAGAGATTCTTTGCAAAAAATGCGGGACTTGGGCGTAAATCCTTATCCGCCAGAGCTTTTTGAGGTCACGGCATTCGCAGAAAATATAAAAGAGAATTATCAGGAAGAAATCTTGGAGGACGGCAGTAAAAATCGGCTCAACTTTAAGCACGTCCGATTGGCTGGACGCTTGATGGCGCGCCGTGAGGCGGGAAAAGCATCGTTTATGAACCTTCAAGACAGCACGGGAAGAATCCAAATTTATGTCCGCCGAGAAGAGATTAGTGCGGAGGGCGACACGTCTTTTTATGACCAAGTGGTTATGAAATTGCTCGATATTGGCGATTTTATTGGAGTCGAAGGTTATGTGTTTAAAACAAAATTGGGCGAAACAACGGTTCATGTCACAAAATTGACAGTTTTAGCAAAATCTTTGCGCCCTTTACCTGTCGTCAAAACCGATGCAGAAGGCAATGTTTTTGATGCACTTTCCGACCCCGAGTTGCGTTATCGCCAGCGATACGTGGACTTGACAGTGAACCCAAAAGTGAAAGAAGTGTTCCTCAAACGCTCGCTGATGGTAAAAACTATCCGCGATTATCTCAACGAGTTTGGAGGCGTAGAAGTAGATACGCCAGTGCTGCAAAATATTCCGGGCGGAGCAGCAGCTCGCCCATTTGTAACGCACCACAACGCACTTGACGTTCCTTTTTATTTGCGGATAGCCAACGAATTATATTTAAAAAGGTTGATTATCGGTGGTTTCGACTTTGTTTATGAATTTTCTCGAAATTTTCGGAATGAAGGAATGGATAGAACGCACAATCCCGAATTTACGGTTTTGGAGTTTTATGTAGCGTACAAAGACTATTTTTGGATGATGGATTTTACCGAAAAACTGATGGAAAAAGTTTCGTTGGCACTTCATAATACAACCGATGTGACGGTTGGCGAGCAGCAAATTAGTTTCAAAACACCGTTCAAACGCATCTCTATTTACGACGCAATCAAAGAACACACGGGGGTTGATGTGAGCGAAATGGACGAGTCTGGGCTGCGTGAAGTGTGCAAAAAACTTCACGTTCCTACCGACGCTTCGATGGGAAAAGGTAAATTAATCGATGAACTTTTTGGCGGAAAATGCGAAAAAAATTATATCCAGCCCACGTTTATCACCGATTATCCCGTTGAAATGTCGCCTTTGACTAAAAAACACCGCTCCAAAGAGGGTTTGGTGGAGCGTTTTGAGTTGATGATAAACGGCAAAGAAATCGCCAATGCTTATACCGAACTCAACGACCCAATTGACCAGCGCGAAAGGTTTGAGGAGCAGATAAAACTCATGGAGCGCGGCGACGACGAAGCGATGTTTATTGACCACGATTTTTTGCGCGCCCTTGAATACGGAATGCCGCCGACTTCAGGCATCGGTATCGGGATTGACCGTTTTGCGATGTTGATGACCAACCAGCCTTCCATTCAAGACGTGTTATTTTTTCCACAAATGAAGCCAGAAGTGCAGTAAAATATGTTTTCAAATAAAAAAAACAGATGCTTTTCAACATCTGTTTTTTTTTATGCGTAATTTTTACCTACCCGAATTTGTGACCATACTTTTTATCTTTTCGATTAGATTTTTTTCTTCCAATAATTGCTCGATTGTGACGTGCATTCTGAACTGCCAGTAATGTTTTGGGTTCGCAGGATTGTTGATTTGTTCGCTGCGCGCATCTTTTTTGCGAAGGTTGGCATCTATTCCGACTAAATCCTGAATTGGAAAAATCGCCCACATACTCGGCGCGTTCAGGTGCTGTTGGACGATAGTTTCCACGATGCCCTCCGTGCAGTGGCTCGGAGATTTGCCTGTTTGGAGGAGATTTTGGTTCCAAAAACGCTGCGCGGTCGCCTCATCGTCTTCCCACCAACCCCGAATCGTGGACATATCGTGACAGGAAGGACTGCAAACCGACATATATGGGTAGTTTTGTGGGACACCAAAAGCCGTATTTCCCTTCGGCATTCGTTGTATTTCGAGCGAAATAATATTGAGGTCGCGCATCACGCTCGGCACCGACTTCGGAATCATGCCCAAATCTTCGCCGCAAATAAGCATATTGGTAGCGTTGAGCAAAGCGGGTAAGGTCCGAACAGCTTGATTTTTCCAAAATTCGTCGTGTCGAGTGTAAAAATAATCGTTGTAAAGTCTATCAATGACAGTGCGTTTGAAATAATCCAGCTCCTTGTAAGAACGAGTCGTTTGGACTGTAATTCTTGGATTGAAAGCCGTACCGTTGCTGTTGGGTTCGGGGATTAAGACAACTTCTCCAAGCAGTCGCATCAGAGGAATTTCTAAAAATTGTAGGTCTTTGTATTTATCATCGTAAGTGAATAAGTTTCTGATTTTCAGTTGATTAGATATTTTTTCTTGAATGCCAAAATATCCATTTTCATAATTTATCAAAAATTCTGACCTCACGAAATCTGCATAATATCCAAAAATTTCGTCCAAATGATTGCTGCGAATATACGGCATCGTGTAGCGAGATAAGTCGCCGTGCAGTCCAGCTTCTGCTAATTCTTGTCGTAAAAAGGGTAGTCGCGGATTGAAAAGTCCGAGCGTTCCTTCGACCTGTTCGGTCGGGATTTCCCAAATCCTAAAAAAACCTAAAATATGGTCAATTCGCAATGCGTCAAAATATTCAGCAAGTTTACACATTCTTTTTTGCCACCAATCAAAATTATCTTTTGCCATTACTTGCCAGTTGTAGGTCGGAAAACCCCAATTTTGTCCGCCTTCTGCGTAGGCATCAGGCGGTGCGCCAGCCTGTCCCGCCATATTGTAGAGCTGTGGAGCCACCCAAGCGTCGGCACTGAATCGATAAATACCAATCGGCAAATCACCTTTTAGGACTACTTTTTTGCTTCGCGCGTAGGCTGTGGCTTCGTGTAGCTGCGTGTGAGCGTGATATTGGATAAAATAATAGAGAGCGACTTTGTCAAAGTCAGCAAATTTTTTGTCACAAATAGTATCAATTACGTTTTTAGAAAAAGTAGAATATTCCTTCCAAAGGTTGAAATTCGCCGTTTTATTCTCGTCACGAAGGTAGCAAAAAGCGGCATAAGCGGGAAGCCAATCGCCGTTTTCAGCTATAAATTTTAATACATTTTTATCGTTGAAAAATGTTTCTTTTTCTTGTTCGTACAGAATTTTAAAAAAATAAAATTTTGTATCTAATACGGCTTCAAAATCTACCTTTTCTTGAGCATTTAATTCTTTTATTTTATGAGCCAAAAGTGACGCGGTATTTTCATCTTTAATTTTTCCAATCGCTTGAATATTTACATACAATGGGTGCAGAGCAAAAACCGAAATAGCGGCGTAAGGATAGCTATCCGTCCAAGTTTTTGTGGCGATGGTATCATTGACGGGCAGGATTTGGAGGACTTTCATTTGGGTAGCTGCTGCCCAATCAGACATCTTTTTCAGGTCCGAAAACTCCCCTATTCCCATACTTGTTTCGCTGCGCAACGAAAAAACGGGTATTGCAACTCCCGCTCCACGCCACTGCCCGAGCCCAATCGGAAAGCGAAAATAATCGTCATTTAGTAGCAAAAAACTGGTATTTTTTGATAAAAACTCAAATTTACGAGTTCGGTTTTCGCCATCTTCCCAAGCTAAAATCTCGTTTGTTTCTGGCTCAAGGATTACATATTTGTACTCCAAGTCAATGCCCAAAGTATCTACTTCAAAGTACGCAGACCACGTTGGAAAGTTATCCGATGAGAGTGGAATTGCTTGTTTCCAGCTACCTAAAAATTTTTGATTGCCTATGATTCCGAAGGAGTAATTAGTCGGAAGATTAGCGGAATGAAGTTGAAATTTTACTAAATTATTTTTATTTTTAGTTGATTTTGTGACATTTTTTGAAGTTGGGCGTTTAAAAATTACATCGGCAAAAGCGGCGGAAAAAAAAATATTATCGGTATTATCGGTAGCTCGCCATTGGTCTTTGACAGAAATATGCGCAGTATTTTTGGGTACTTGAAGCAGTCGAAATTTTCCGAACTCTTCTCTCTTTAAGTCATCAGTATGAATAAAATATTTATATTCAATCAGTTCATTTTCAGAGAGTTGTAAAGACAAAGTCCAATTTTTACCATCTGTGGTTTGAAAAAAAACGTATTCTTCGCTGCTCTTTTTTTTCAATCGAATGGCAACTTGTTCGCCAAAAAAAGTGGAATAATCAATGTGAAAGTCAATAATCATAAGGTTGTGTTTTGCGCAAAGTTAGTGATTTTTCATACTTTTACAATAAAAATTAGAAGATGAAAAATAGAATTTCTGTCGCTTTTTTTCTCCAGATTTCGGCAAGTTTGGTCTTTATCGGGCGCGCGTGGCAGCATATTTTGTGGGAAGCACCTTACAGGACTTTGCTGTGGAACGAACAAATTATGAAAAAATATGTGGAATTTTTTACAAAAATGAGCTGGACTGATTTTTCGACTTCGACTCTGATAGACGACAAAATCCAGTTGATGACGAAAGGAATTGGCGTTTATTTCTTATTGTGCGCGGTCACAATTTTTGTAAATAAAAATATTTTTTCGAGGATAATTATTTCGGTGGGGACTTTACTTTTGTGTTTTTTAGCTTGGCTCAACTACAAGGAAAATTTCTTCCAACTTGGACAATTACTGGAATATTCTCTCCAAATCGTCGCACCGTTTTTGTTGGCATTGTATGGCAATAAGCTATCTTCTAACAATTTAACAATACAAAAACCTGTAATTTACTGGCTCACAACGGCTATGATTTTTACTTTTTTTTGTCATGGACTTTTTGCTACCAATTTCTATCCTTGTCCGGGCGAGTGGAAGCAGATGGCTATGAACTTTTTGCGCATCGACGAGGCGCGGGCGAGTAACATTTTGTATTGTTTTGGAGTGGCGGATTTTATCTTTTGTGGCTTATTTTTTCTAAACATCAGCAAAAAAACGGCACTTTTATACTTTGTTTTTTGGGGATTTGTCAGCACTTTTGCTCGGCTTTACGCCAACTTTCATTTCGCTTTTTGGCAAGATTCGCTGCTCCAATGGACTCCCGAATTTTTGTACAGAACGCCACATTTTTTGCTTCCGTTAGTACTTTATGCTATTTATTCTAACAGGACAAAATTTAATTGACCGCTTCAACTCCCTGAATTTCAGGCATTTGCATCTTCAAAGTGTATTCTATTCCCGCCCGCATTGTCATAGCAGACATAGAGCAGTTTTGGCAGTTGCCGAGCCATTTTATTTTTACCAACATTTCGTCCGTTACTTCTACGACTTCGATGTTTCCGCCATCTACCGCTAAGTGCGGTCGGATTTCGTTGAGTGCTTTATCCACTCTTTCTACCAAAATTGCTTTTTCAGCTACTAACATATTTTTAATTTTTTATTGAAAATGTGACAAAAATTGATTTCCTTCGCAACAAGCTGATAATCAAATATTTAGGTAATATGTAGTCATCAGCTTGTCATTTTTACGGTTTGTGTCGGAGCCAACGCTTCGTGTCGAATCTGTACCTGCTGCACCAAATTTTGTGCAATATTCATAAAAGCTCTTTTCGTAATTGGCTCATTGTGCAACACAATCGGCTTGCCCATATCGCTCGCTTCGCGAATACCTTGCACGAGCGGAATCTGTCCGAGCAGCATCGAATTTGCCATTTTGGTCAATTTTTTTCCGCCGCCTTCTCCAAAAATATAGTACTTGTGGTCAGGCAATTCTTCGGGACTGAACCACGACATATTTTCTACCACGCCCAAAATTGGGACATCTACCTGCGCCAACATAAACATATTCATCGCTTTCACGGCATCTATCACTGCCACTTCTTGCGGTGTCGTTACCAGCACAACGCCAGTCAGAGGGACGGTCTGCACGAGCGTCAGTTGGATGTCGCCCGTACCCGGCGGAAGGTCAATAATCAAGTAATCAAGCGGCTCCCAGATGGTATCTTCCAAAAATTGTTTGATAATTCCCGCCAATCTTGGTCCGCGCAGTACGACCGCTTGTTCGGGTTCGATGATGAAACCGATGGACATAACAGGCATTCCGCCCGCCGCCGTGAGCGGAATCAAACGAGGTTTTCCATAGACATCTTGGACTTTCGGACGCTGTCCTTGTAAGCCGAGCATCGTCGGAATGGACGGTCCGTAGAGGTCAGCGTCCAATAAACCAACTTTCGCACCCATGTCTTGAAGCGCAAAAGCGAGGTTGGTCGAAACCGTAGATTTCCCAACGCCTCCTTTGCCAGAAGCAATGGCGATGATATTTTTTATCTGCGGAAGCGGCGTTTTAGCTCCCAAAATTTCGTGCGGATTTTGAAGAATAAAATGAATATTCACATTTCCTTCTGGAAAAATATCTTGTACGGCTTGCTCGCAAGCAGCGTTCAAATCCGCTTTAAATTCGTTATTTTGTGCAGACAGTGACAGGGTAATATTTACGAAAAATCCTTCAACCGTCACAGACTGCAACATATTCATCGCCACAATATCCTGTCCCGTGTGTGGATCAAAAACATTGCGGAGTGCATTTTTGATAATTTCTTGGTTCATTTTTAATTATTTTCTCCTGAAGATTGAAAATCATTGGTCAGATTATCGCGCTCTCCGTCCCAGTCGGTTCTGGTTATCATTACCACCACAATCCCGCCGATGACCATGAGCAACCGTATGACGAAACCCAACAATCTGCCGCCCGCATCTATCCAAGTGAGGAATGAAAATTGCGCGCCGATGAGCAAAAATACGAGCGATAAAAACCCGATGACAAAAAATAAAAACCCGATTAGGGTAAAAATTGCTTTTTTCATAAAAAAATAAATTTTTAAAAATGTTTTCCTGACGTAAATATACGTCCAAAATATCGAAACTCTGTATATTTACGCAGCCAAATCAATAGCCAACAGTATGATAAAAATAATTGAGTGTCCGCGAGATGCGATGCAAGGTATCCGAGAATTTATTGACACTGAGGATAAAGTGCTGTATATCAACAGTTTATTGAAAGTCGGATTCGATACACTCGACTGTGGTAGCTTTGTGTCTGCCAAAGCTATCCCGCAAATGCGCGATACAACGGAGGTTATCCGCCGCCTCGATTTACTTCATACAAACACTAAATTACTGACTATTGTTGCCAATCTTCGCGGTGCGGAGGAGGCAGTGCAGTTCGATGAAATCTCGTTTTTGGGTTATCCGTTTTCTATTTCAGAAACTTTTCAGCTTCGCAATACCAATGCGACCATCGAAGAATCGCTCGGGCGAGTGGCGGATATTCAGCAACTTTGCGAGCGGCACGAAAAAAAATTAGTGTTGTATATTTCGATGGGTTTTGGCAATCCTTATGGCGACGAGTGGAATGTAGAAATCGTTCAAAAATGGACTGAAAAAATGTCACAATTTGGCATAAAAATAATTTCTTTGTCCGATACTATCGGCGTTTCTAATCCCGAAAATATCCGTTATCTTTTCGAGCATCTTATCCCTGCTTATCCGCACATCGAGATTGGGGCGCACCTTCACACAGAGCCTAAAAGTTGGCGCGGAAAAGTGGAAGCGGCGTATCAAAGTGGCTGCCGCAGGTTCGACTCGGCGATGCGTGGTTTTGGTGGTTGCCCGATGGCAAAAGACGATTTGACAGGTAATATGGCAACCGAAAATATCCTATCGTATTTTGATTCGGAACAGCTTGACTTGAAACTTGATAGAAATGCTTTTTTTAATTCGTTGAAGTTGGCGGATAAAATTTTCCCTCATTGATACTTCAGATAAACGCTCCATCTTAAATAATCGTTTTTTCAATGAACGATATAAGTTACTGATTTTCAGTGATTTATTACAACTAAAAATTCATAACTAAAAAATTTTACAACTAATTAGATGATGTTTATACTATCAAAAATAGAATTTGCTACTCCCGAATACGACGAAATGGTCGCCCTCCGAACTCTGGTGCTGCGCAAACCTTTGGGCTTGGAGTACACCATCGAGCAGTTGGCAGGGGAATACGACGACGAATTGCTGGTAGCTTACGACGAACAAATGCGACTTTGTGGCTGCCTGATTTTGACTAAAATAGATGACGAAAAAGTAAAAATGCGTCAAGTCGCAGTACATTTTGACTATCAAAATAAAGGCATCGGAACGCTGCTGGTACGACATTCAGAGTGGTTGGCAGAAAAAAAAGGCTTCAAAAAAATTGAACTTCACGCTCGTGAAAACGCTTTTAAGTTCTACGAAAAACTGGCTTACAATCGCTCTGGAGCTATTTTTTCGGAGGTAAATATTCCACACTTAAAATTTTATAAAGATTTATAGCCTGTCACAAATTAATTAAAGACGTTACACAAAATATTTTTTCATTAAAATTTTAGGCAGCATTTTATTCAGTCTTACTGTATTTTCAGACGTGCCTTGTAGAAATTCAAGTTTTTGCAAAAATATCGTCTGGTGAAGCGAAAACTGTTTGAAGTCTGGCGCAGCCGACGAGTATTTTTCGCGCGCCGACGGGATTTTTAAGCAAAAACTTTAGAATTTATACAGAGCACTTG
>JAYWGG010000264.1:0-15661 GCA_043778415.1 Saprospiraceae bacterium | reverse complement strand
TCTGTAGGCGCGCTCGACATTCAAAGTCTTTTCCCGAATCCCGCTTCTACCTATCTGACGCTTCTCTACGAAACGCCCGACTTCAAACCCTACAACGTCGCTATTTTTAATGTCTTGGGGCAGCTCGTGCAGCAGGAGGTACTGAATCCGCCTTTTACGGGCAAAAAAACGGCGACTTTTGATGTGTCACGGCTTGCGCAAGGATTGTATTTTTTGAGCATCAACGACGGCAACAAATACAAAAGTGTGCATAAGTTTGTCATTCAATAGCTCTTTTTGGGTGGGAAAGTTATTATATTCGTCAGAAATTGAAATGCGAATAAAAGATCTGAAAATTAAGAGGCATCAGTGAAGATAAAGAATGAAGAGAAAATAAGTTTTTCCAATAAATTCAATCAATCACGGGGCTTTTTTTGAACGCAACGCGACGCGTTGAAATGAACATGAAGGTTGAACCTTGCGTGGGTTTGATGGTAGGTTTGCTACTGTATGCTGGTGGGCGGTTCATTTACCGTTTATTTTCAATGATTTGGTTGACCTTTTCGATAGAGATGCTGAAGGCTTGGGCTATTTTTTCTCGCTCAACGCCGATGCTGTTGAAACCGAGGACTGCCTCAGTTTCTTTATTTTCTTCGCCCTTACTTATTCCTTGTTTGATTAATTCTTGTGCGTCTGCCATTTTAGTATGCTGCTCGCTGGCTATATCTCGAAGTCCTCGCAAGTACCTTTTGTATTCTTTTGCGTCTTTTTCATTCAGATTCATTTCATCAAGGCGTTCGCCTGCTTCCTTCAATCCTTTTGCAGAAAAACCCGCTTTTATTTCTGCATTTTTGAAAAAGTAGATCCACTCATCGAGTTTATCCTTCACTATATTGCCAAACTTACCCACTTTGATTACCCAAAATTCAGGATAAATCTCATGGATATTATTCTTTCTGTACAGTTCGACTTGCTTGTCGGCGAGCATCAGTAAATCATTTTTATGAATACCTTTAAAAACAGTCGTCCCATGATAGACGTAGTCCTTACCTTGACCTAAATCAAAATAAGCGATAGTAATGGCAATTACTTTTTTCACTTCGGCATAGGGTTGCCCTTCCTTGATGTGTTCGGTTATAGCTTTAGCCGCTCCAAAAAGCATCCGATGAAAATAGTCATACTCTTTGCTATTTTGTACCTCGATAATAACGAGTTCGCCTGACGAGTTTTCGACAAGAATATCCACCCGATTGTACTTGTCGTCTTCGGTTTCCTTATTGCTTTCACTGTCGAGGATTTGCTTGATTTTGACTTCTTCGCCGAGCAATTCGGACAGGAAGCCCTCCAAAATATCGAAGTTTGCTTTATGGCGAAGTATTTTCTTCATCGCCCAATCAAACCGTATTAGTTTTTTTGCCATTGCTAACTGAATTTAGTACAAAGATACAAAAAAATGACTTTGTAGCTATCAGTCAAAAGCAGTTTTAGGCACGGCGCGACTAATTTTATTCAGATAGGACACATGGACGCAAACCCACTGCTAGATGGAGCTTGGCGATGGGTTTGCGTCCATGTGTTTGGGGGTGTGGTTTTACACACGACTCCTTTTCAAGAAATTTTGTCGAGTTGCTTTGAATTACTTTTATCGCATCTTGGACATCTGCTCCCGGAAAAGCATCCACTGTTACTTGAAAGTAAGCCTCCACCTTTAAAGCAGCCAATGTAACTACACTCTTTGCATTGATGAATGGACGCTCCTTTTTCTGAATTGCCGCAGGTGGGGCATTTAGATATTGACATAACCTGATAGTTTCCAAAATTTTCGTATTCGGAATTTCCGCCCTACTTTGTAATCCTGTGTTCGGGTTGTCAGTTGGAATTTGCAATAGTAGCAAAACCAAAAACACAACTTTACCATTCAGCAAAAAGTCCTATTCTGTAATCTACCAGATTAAAAAAAATTGTTTTTTGGGGTTGTCTTTCAGGGTTGCCTTTCAAAAGTTATACAAGGTCTTACCCTGCCACAAATGCCGAGTTTTGTCTTTCGTTTTGCTGGTGCAATGATAGGGCAAGAAAATAAGATAAAGGGACTGCTTCCCACGAAACCCCCCTTTTGGGGTTATGAAACACCCCTTTTGGGGGTATGAAACGGTTTTTTTGATTTTGACAAACCTTTTTTAATGCTTTTTTGATGCTTTTGGCTTTCGTGGCTCCAAAACACTGTTTCGTGGCTCCAAAACACCCTTTCGTGACCCGAAAGCTGCCTTTTATGATTTTTTATGTTATATTTGTGGATAGAAATAGGAAAAAAAAACAGCGCGTTTTATTTTAGTTTCTCATTTTTTAATCCCACATTTGTACTCCAATGAAAAAACTCATCTTCGCCTTGTTCTTTTTGGTCGGCGCAGCCGCTTGTGCCAGCGCGCAGGGCTGCGCCACCATCTCTTATGGCGCAGAGGATGGACTCGGAGAGTCAGGTTATACCGATATTTTTCAAGACAGTCGAGGCTTCTTGTGGGTAGGCAGTTACAGCGGGGGAGTCAATCGCTTCGATGGCAAGCATTGGAAAAACTACAACATCAAAGACGGGCTTACCTATCACACCGTCGAAAATATTTTTGAAGACGCTGAAGGGTTCATTTGGCTACTTAATAATAATTTGAACAGATACATCATCTTTTCGCTCGAGAGTGAACAATTTTTAAAAATAGAACCCGATACCAAAGCCCTTGATAATAATACTTTTTACGACCGATTCCAAAAAAAAGTATTTAGAGTAGGTGACTATCCACAGCTTGCTCTTTTTGTATTCGACTATGCTACCTTGCAGTTTATACCCACAGGTACTCAACTCATGGACTCCAACACAAGCTCCCACTATACGAAGTTTGAACATATTTGGTCGGATTATTTCAAACACCGCTACATCATAAGACTCGTCAATGACAGCACCCACGCTCACGATACTTACGAGTGGATGTCAGGAGTTTTGTCGCCGATAATTTTACAAAAAAATACCGCTTTGGATACTAAATACCTTGGTCTCCTCAACAACCGCGATGGAAGGGGAATCTTGTACGCGCTTTATAAAGAAAATTTATACACCTACCAGTCCGAAAAATGGGAGCAACATCCCTATCCTCATCTGTCCGATAGGTATGGTAGCCAGCCGAATCCAATTGTATTGGAGAAACCAATTCTGTGGGACTTCAATCCCTCCAACGGCACTTTTGTCAGCATTTACTCTATCGTAGGCGACAAGCGTTTTTTGATTTGTGACTACGACGCACAGACCCTGCGCGTCCTGCGCACTACCATCTACGAAAGTTCATCGTTGCCCCACCATATTTTTTGTGACAAAGCTGGTACTTACTGGATATCTACCGAGAGCGAAGTCCTTCGGGTACTGCCCTACCAGATGCAGCTGCCAAAAGATGCGCCGGGTATGATGCCAGAAACATGGTGTGTAGTACAGTCGCCGAGCGACGGAGCTATTTGGTTAGCGAGCTACATGAAAGGTTTGGCTCGTTTTGATGGTGCTTTCATGCACCCGCAGCCCAAGGGAATGTTTGTAGGAAAATACATCGACGGCAGTTTTGTGTATGACGGAAAAATGCTCTTCAATTTACAATCCCAGGAGTTGCAAAAAGGGAATTCCTGTGGGCTTCTTGCTTTCGATGGAAAGGACAAATGGACTTTACACCACAAAGGGATTATCGGTTTTTTTTTCAACCAAAATAAAAAAGGCGAGCTGATGCGCGGCACACATGACGCAGGGCTTTGGATACTGCCAAAAGGCGCGTCCATAGGCGACGAAGCGGCGTGGCGCAAAATAGACAAACAGAAAGGGTTGCAGCTCACGAATGTCCTCACGACCCTCGAAGACCGCTATGGGCGATACTGGATGGGTCGCCCGAGCCAAGGCATTGCGCTCTACGACCCCCGCAGAGATAGTGTTTTCAACTGGTCACCAGAAGATAACCCCCAGACGCGCAGTGCTTTGAGTATGGCAGAAGATGCTCACGGCAACCTGTGGTTGGGCTGTAAAGAAGGTTTATTTTTTTTGGAGAATAAAGACAGCTTGCTCACGAGCAGAAGCAATCTTGCTGCATTGCTCCAACCCATTGCGGAGCAGCTCATCGGCAAATCAACTGTGACGATATGTAAGGTAGTCGAAGGCGGTCACACGCTTTTGTTGGGCAATTCGACGGGCTATCATCTTTTAGATTTGGAGGCATTTTATGCCACGCCGCGACGGGTGGAGTTTCGGGGTAGTTTTCAGACCAAATATGACAATTACCGAAGTGGTGTTCCCATACAAAATGGGGTTTGGATAGACCGCGATAGCAATATGTGGATTGTGTCGAACAGAGGAGTAATCTGCCAAAAATCGAAAATATTTATCGCAGACACCATTCGCCCCGCAGCGTTCATAAAAAAAGTAAGTGTAGGAAAAGATAAAAACTTCGTGGCAGAGCAGCTCCAAAAAACCATCGAATTGGAAAGCACGGAGCGAAGTGTCACTATCCACTTCGGTATGTCCAACAACCCGATGCTCTACAACAATGTCCTATTTCGATACCGCTTGTCTGGCGACAGCAGTTGGAGCGAACTGACGGACAGAGAGTTCATAACCTACCAGAATCTCGGCTACGGCAGCTATGTTTTCGAGCTTCAAGCCATCAAAAATGGCATTGAGTCGCGCACTGAGTCCGTTTCGTTCAGCATCTCGCGTCCTTTGTTGCAGACATGGTGGTTTTGGTTGCTTTTTTTCGTCGCGCTGTCGGCTATTGTACTGTATTTGGTTCAAAGAAGAAACTATTTTTTGATAAAAGTGAAAGAAAACGAACTCATCATAGAGAAAAACAAGGTGACGGTGGAAGTGATGAGCAAAGAAAAAACAAAATTACAAATTTATGCCATCATCAATCAACTCAATCCACACTTCATCAACAACGCTTTGCAGTGGCTTCAAATCCGCGTAGATGACGATGAAGAAGCGGTGTCGGTAGTCGGCAAACTTTCGGAGAACATCGGTACGGTATTCAAAAATAGCCGCAACAAGCAAAGCTATCACGCCCTAATGAGCGAGCTGCACCTGACCGAAAATTACCTGCACATCCAGCAGGCGCGTTTTGGCAAAAGCCTCTCGATAGTGACACCGAGCGCGCTGGCGATACACTCGTTGGCAGAAATCAAAGTGCCTCTGATGATAGTCCAAATCCATGTCGAAAATGCAGTAGAACACGGTATAAGAAACAAAAGTGACGGGGCTGGCACGGTAAAGATTTATTTGGAGAACGGTGAAGACTGTGTCCGAATTATCGTAGAAGACGACGGAGTAGGACGAGCCGCCGCCGAAAAAATTGCCTCCAAAGGCACTCAAAACGGAACAAAAATGCTCTCGGAGTTGGAAGCAATCTACAACAACATCAATAGCATGAAAATAAGTCAAATTTATACCGATAATATTTTCAAAGATGCCGCAGGCGACGGCTACGGGACGCGAGTGACCATCACGATACCCAAAGTATTTGATTACGATATAGATTGAACCGAAGTTACCGACACAAAGTAACCGACACCTTTGAGGTGTCGGTTACTTATAACTCACGTTACGCAAAATATTTTTTTACTAAAATTTCAGGTAGTTTCTTATTCAATATGACTGTATTTTCAGACGTGCCTTGTAGAAATTCAAGTTTTTGCAAAAATATCGTCTGGTGAAGCGAAAACTGTTTGAAGTCTGGCGAAGCCGACGAGTATTTTTCGCGCGCCGACGGGATTTTTAAGCAAAAACTTTAGAATTTATACAGAGCACTTGATTTTTTTGGTTACTTTTTTTATCAAGAAAAAAAGTGACAAAAACCAAGTAAATGGCTACAAAGTTAAATTCAGAAGAATCAATTTAAAATCCTTGCATAACATAACTATTTAGATACATTCTTTAAGAAATTGTGTCAAATACTAAAATCAAATTTTAGGAAAAAAAATCGAGCGACAGACTCCACCGAAGAACTGAACGTAAAAAGCGCATCGTTTTGTAGAGAACGATATTGCTGGTTGTTTTCGAGGTTATAAATGCCGAGTTCGATGTTTGTTTTTTGGCGAAAAAGCAGCACATTTTTAGATATTTTGAAGTGGCTATTTTGCCAATTCACAGCTTGTTGAGCAGAACTTTGAACGATATTTTTATTCAGGACGTAAGAAAGTCGCCACGCTTTCCATTTGTATAAAAATCTGATTTCCAACAAGTTAGCTTTATTGATATTGGGAGAAGCCGTATTTTGGACGATGGAAGAATAGGTCTGCAAAAAGGTATGTTCGAGGTGCAGCTGCGCGTTGGTTCGGAGCAAAAAAATCTTCACAGACGTTTTGCTGCGGAAAGATTGCTGAAAAAAATTGATATTTTTTGGAAATATCAGCGACTGCGTAAAATTTTGCCCGTAGGCGATATTGAGTGCAAAACGAGTTTTGATGGGCTGAAAAAACTGCTCGAAATTGCCATTTACCGTCCAGTTTTTGTTGGGTTGCTGGCTCAAAAAAGGTTGAATGACTTGCAGCGAGCGGTCGAAAGCAATTTGTTCGCTCCAAGCCGTAGGAAGCAACTGGTAAGATGCAAAAAAATTATAATTTCTGGAATTAAATAGGTCTTGGCGGCGATACGAAATAAATACTTTGTGTTTTTTTGTGACAGAGATTCTGTTGTTGTTTAGGAGATAAGTAAAATTATCGGTGAAGTAATTCGCCGCAAACAAATCATAATTGGCGGGGACAAAATTGCTCAACCAATAGCCGACATTCATCTCCTGAATAGCTGACCAACGTTTTTGAAAAGTAATTTTAGACGACACACTCGGCAAAAAATAAGCTGTCGGCAAAGCTGACGACGAAATAATTTCCGACTTTCTCCACGCCGCCTGCAAAGCTCCTATGATTGTCACAGAGTTCATCCATTCATAACTAATTTTAGCGTTGCTTTCTATCTGCTTACTCGAAGTCGAATTGTATGAAAAAGGCAACAAAATAGCTGTTTTTAAGTCATTTAACAACTCTTTTCGAACTTCAAAATCGGTTGCAGATTGTGAGTATTTTGCACTGATTTCAGTTGGAAATTGACGAAAAATCAAGTTGTATTTTGTCAAAAACTCCAACTCTCGGTGTCGAAGTTGGCTTCTTTGATTCAAAAAATAGTAGCTGCCGTCCAACAAAAAATAGCTCGGAAAATCTGCATTGGCAGTCGAAAAATTTTGCGGTTTTGTAGTTTGTTGCGCTTTCAGTTGGTACTGGATAGCACTATTTTCACTCAACTTTTGGGTATAGTTTGCGCTCAAAAATCCGCTCGGATTTTCTTGATAAAATTTATTTTGAAGAAAATAAATTTTAGTTTCTTCAATTTTTGTGACATTTTGTTGGCTACTCATCAGATTCGTCGCCAATTTTGTAAATATTTGGAAACTTCGCGTGCGCGCTGCATTGAATTTTTGGAGTGACAACTCGGTTTCCAAAAAACGATTGTTGAGATTCAACAATTTTTTAGTTTCGATTTCGTAGCGATTGTCGAATGAAAAAACTTGCTTGTAGTCGGTTATTTGAGTATCTTTTTTCCGTCCCAAAGTCGCATTTGCACTCAAAATCCAGTCATGTGGCAAATTAAATTCTGAACGAAGCGATAGCAGCGTATTTTTTCCATTGTCCACATCGGTCGGCTGCAGTCCAGCGTTTTCGATGCTCGGATTCGGGATAAAATCGGGTGTTTTTTGTGGCTCGGTTTTCCAGTCTTTTTCGCCGCCATTGCTGTAAGTTGCTGCGATTTCTTCCGCGCCATTTGCCTGCCCGATGTTGTTTGCATTGCCCAAAAAAATAATTTTAGTCTTCTTCGAGAACGAAAAAACGTTGCTGTGGATATACGTTTTCCACTCCTGACCCCAGCCAGCACCCAAGTCGAGTGAGCCAGAAATGACATTTTTCTTTGTGTCGCTTACCTTCAAATTCAACACCATAGCGTCCGAAAAACGGACGTTTTTCAACACTGGATTGTCCTGATAGCGGTCAATTACCTGCACTTGGTCAATAAAATCGGCGCGAATATTTTTTGTTCCAATCGTGTATTGATGCCCAAACATATCCGAACCTTCCACCAATACTTTGTCAATCGCCTTTCCATTCACCGATATTTCGCCGTTGTCCTTCACTGTCACACCCGGCAGCTTTTTTAAAATATCTTCCACACTGTATTCGCTCGAATCGCGAAAATATTTGAGTTGGTAAGTCGTCGTATCGTTCCTTTGAATAATATCCGACGGGCGCGCCGACACGACGATTTCTGGCAAATTATATTTTTGGGCAGCCAAAACAATATCCCAATTAGGAATATTATTTTTTTGCAGAATAAGTATTTTGTACGGTTCATAGCCCAAATAACTGGCGTGCAGCGTGACAGAGCTTACTTTTTTGTCTAAAATCAGCGTAAAAATACCGTTTTCGTCGCTGCTCCCAAAAGCAAGAAATGTATTCAGACTATCGGTAGAGGTAGCATATACGGAGGCGGTCGCCAACGGACGGCGAGTGCTGTCGGACACCTGCCCGACGAGCTTCCATGTGTCCTGCGAAAAAGCATATAAGCTATTTAAGCATGTCAGAAAAGCGAGTAAAAATATTTTTTTAAGAAAATCATTTTTTTGTTGCCGACCGCGCTCTTTTATAGTCGGCGATGAACGGATATTTGTCAAATTCAATATCCCAATTCGGGGGAGGAGGAGTCAGCGTGGTCTGCGCGTCTTCCGTAGATAACGCCTCCGCTTCCAACAAACTTTTGATGGAAAGTTCTTTTAATTCGTTCAATGTCATCTCTTTTCCGCCGCTTGGTTTTTCCAATTTTACGGCTTCTGGCGAAGGACTTTCGTAGGATTTGAACTCAAAAACCACGAAGCCGTCGCGCGATTTTGCCTCCAAAATCAAGCCCGGCAAGCCACCAAGTTTGTGCGGACCCAATCCGACAGGTATTTCGGGACTGAACCAAACGTCATACACTCTGCCCGCAAAACTTCCTTCCGCTTTGATGCAGTTGAATTTTTCAATTTTTTTGCTTTCGCCGCTGATTTTCCAACTGATAGCGGGCAAATTTTCTTTCAAAATTGGAAATACACCTTTGATAACTTGGTCAGATTTAAAATATAAATACTTGTCTTTCAGGTTGGTATAAATGGGAAGCCCCTCCACGTCGCCCGGAGTTACGTCAAAATCATTGCCATTTTGTTGCCATTTTTCTTTTTTTGGATAGTCCGAGAAAACGAACAAGCCAGAAGTATTGTCAAAATAAAGTGTATTTTTTCCGTTGCGCCCTGTCGCATTTCCAACTTTTAGGCGACTCCAATAAGTCACTTTATACTGTGCATTTTGGGCATCTGCATACAGCACAAACATAAAAAACAAAATAAAAAAATAATTTTTTTCATTGAATAGATATTTTATTTGGCAAAATGGTTTTAAAATCAAATCTTCTACGATAGAACGGAACTATTCAGAATATTAATATCAAAGCGACAAAAAAAATTAATTTTTTTACTGTTTCTTACTAAATTTGTCTTCCAAAACCGCCATGCTGTAAATGTCAAAAAGTTTGTATTCTATCTTATTTGTGACAGTCAATTCTTTGCTCGAAAATACCAAACCGATGCCTTTGGCATAAATTTCTCGACCCGAATATTGAGGCTCAATGTGTCCCAATTTCGGCTGAAAATTATCCACTAAGTCGCGGACAGCGAACTCTACGCAGTCGTATTCTTTGCCTTGATAAGTGTATTTTGTAAAACCCTTGAACCGCCGATTTCGGACGAGGGTTGTGGTGTTGGTGGTATCGTGGAGGTCGTGCCATTTTATCTTGAATAAAAAAACGCTGTTCGTATCCGTCACCTCGAAAGGAAAAGTGCTGGCAGCTTCGATGTCCGCTTCTACGGACTGCATGAACTGTGACGAATCCGGTTGATAAAGCAAATATTGCTGCATCAGCGTACCGCTTTTCACCACGCGCTCGCTGGTGAGTTGGCGAACTTCAAAATCTTGGTCATAAAAATTTCCAGTAAAAAATAATCCACTATCTTGCCGAATAGTTTGAAAATACCAATAATATGGCGGCAGCGAATCGTTGCCCACAGCTCGATACTCATAGACTTTTGCCTCTTTGAGGTCGCGCAACGGATAGTAATAATCCTGAATATTTTGCTTGTTGGACGAGCGGCAAGCAGCGAGAAATAAAATAAAAAATAAGATAAATGTGACATTTTTTGAAATGCCGAAAATAGTTCGTTTCGGCAGCTCCGAAAGATAAAAGATGTATAGTTTCATCGAAAAATAATTTTTGTAAAAATACGAAAAAAATGAAAACAAACACTGCTATTCACACCCGATTGTTGCGAGAAGAAGCGCACCGCTTGGGTTTTGATTTTGTGGGCATTGCGCGAGCAGAAGAGCTGACCGAAGAAGCTCGGCGGCTGACGGCTTGGTTGGAGGCTGGTCGGCATGGCAAGATGCAGTATATGGAAAATCATTTCGCGAAAAGAATTGACCCGCGAAAGTTGGTGGAAGGCACCAAATCCATTGTTTCGCTGTGTTTCAACTATCACACAGAAGAAAAACAAGCGGACGAAACAGCTCCCAAAATCTCAAAATATGCTTACGGAATGGATTATCACGACGTGATAAAAGCGAAATTACAGGCTTTGATGACATGGCTTCGGGAGCAAGTTGGTGATATTAGCGGGCGATGTTTTGTAGATTCTGCGCCAGTGATGGAGCGAGAGTGGGCGCAGCGTGCTGGCAACGGTTGGGTCGGAAAAAATACTTTGCTGATTCACCCTAAACAGGGTTCTTACTTTTTTTTGGCGGAGTTGCTGCTCGACATAGAGCTGGAGTACGACCACCCGATAAAAGATTTTTGTGGTACTTGCACGCGCTGCATCGACGCTTGCCCGACAGATGCAATCGCTCCCGACGGCTATTTGTTAGATGCGTCGAAATGTATTTCGTATCTTACCATCGAGCTGCGGGAGGCAATTCCCGATGAATTTCATCAAAAAATGGACAACTGGATGTTTGGTTGTGATATTTGCCAAGATGTTTGCCCGTGGAACCGGTTTTCTAAACGTCACCAAACGCCAGAGTTCGAGCCGCAGCACGAGCTTCTTCAACTCACGAAAAGCGATTGGGAAGACCTTACGCAAGAGGTTTTTCAGACTGTTTTTCCGAAATCTGCTGTTCGCCGCACCAAGTTTGAAGGCTTGCAGCGCACTATTAATTTTTTAAAACAGTGATTTTTGTGACAAAAAAAAGAAAAGCCGTAAATCGCGAATTTACGACTTTTCTGTATGAAACAATTCCAATTTAAATTTCAACTTTAAAAATTAGGGCAGTAAATACCGCGATTGTCTGGGTTACAGATTTTGTAAACCAAAGAAAACTCAAATCCACCGTTGTAACTGCTGGCTGCCGTGAGGCTGGACACATTCAAGTCGTAGCTGAAGCCAACCGAAAACTGGTTGTAGTCAAAGCGAGTAGAAAGTATCAAAGCGTCCACTAAAAAGCCACTTTTATTTTTTTCTATGTATCTGTTGGCGACGCGCGCCCAGAGTCCAGCTTGGAACGCCTGATAGTCATAACTGTTCTTGTTGCTCAACAAAAACTTCAAAGAAGTACCTGCATTCAGCTGGAAAGATGGACCTTGTAGGAAAATAACCACGCCCGGCACGAGTCCCATGCGGTCTGCAATCATGAACTCACCGCCCGCATGAATGGTGAATTTACTCCACAAAGGCTGGAATCTCGCCTTGTCGAAAGACTGATTGGCGCGGTTGAGGTGGCTATAAGCACCACCAAAATAAAAATTATTGTCTTCGTCCAATACCGAAAACCAAAGCAAACCCGCAGCTACGTCCGCAAATAAAAAGTTGTCGCGACCGAGATTGTTTTCGCCGCTTGCCAGCCCGCCGTTGAAGACACCGTTGTCATTCTGTAAGCCCCATTGGGCGGAAAAATAGTCTATACTTCGCTGCGTAAGTCCTACATCTGCGCCTACTACGAGGTAGTGTGCAGTATTGCGGGAGCCTCCCATTTTCTTACTGTAAGAAGCCGATAGGCGACCTTGCAAAGTGCTGAATTTGGTCTGCCCGGCGCGGTCGCCCCACAGCGTGCCGCCTATGCCGAGATAGTCGTAGCGAGCGACTGGAATACGCTGGTCATAAGAAGCCGAAAACGTGTTGTAGGCGTTGCCGCGCAACACGCTCGCCCACTGATTGCGGAAGTTGGCGACCAAGCGGTGATTGCAATTCATCACGCCCGTCATCGCTGGATTGAGGTTGAGCGGCGAGAGATAGAACTGCGAAAAGTGAATATCTTGAGCGTCGGTCAGAGAGCTGACTAACATAAAAAGCCCAAGCAACAGTGCGGGTAGTTTTTTTATCATTGTGATATTTGTTGTTGTGCGAAACATAAGGTCAAAAATTTAATGGTTTTTGGTTGAGTTGCAACCTTTCTGAAAGCAAAGTTAATACTTTCATTCAGAAATAAAAATAAAATTTCATTATTATTATTTTACTGTTTTTCAAATTTCAATTTTCATTTTTTTTGTCAAAACAAAATTTTGTTATTCAAAAAAAACATATTTATTATTTTGCGAAAAATCTAAAAATATTGTATTTTTCTAAAAATACTTGTTGTTTTGGAGTTTTTGAAGTATCTTTACTTTTACAAAAAAAAATAAAAAATTTGTCTTTTATCACTAAAAGTTCGACAACCGACGAAATGCCGCTGACGCAAAATAAAAAGGTGCAAAACTTGTTGAGCGCGCTGCTCATTTTGGGCGTGTTGCTGATTTTTGTCCCCAATTACTTCGTTTACAGTTGGGGAATGAGGTTTGCGATACAAATAATGTGGTTTTATTTGCTGTTGGGTTTGTTGTTTTTGATGGTCAGTATGCAGCGCACGATGCTGGTTAGTTTTGGCTGCTGTGCGGCGTTGTGTATTTTTTTGAAAAATGCGTCCAACTCTTCCCTGATGTTTCCCGTCAAAGAGTCCGAAATGCCGACTTTCAAAATATCACACATCAACCTGACTTCTACCGACGAACATTTCGACCAGACGATGCTCACGATGTTGCGAAGCGACGCTACGGTGGTGTCTATTCAGGAACTTACGCCGATTTTGAAAGACACCGTAGATGCGAGTCTGCGAAAAACCTATCCGTACAGTATCATCTTGCCGCGCTTGGATTTGTACGGCTTGGCGTTGTACTCCAAAGTACCGTTCTCCAAAATAGACACTTTTTTTTACAATAATATTCCTGCTATTGTCGCCAGTTTGGGGCGCGACAGTTTTGAGCGCGGCGACCAAAACCTCGTCGTAGTCAGCACCCACACGGAGCCGCCGCTGGGCAATAGCTCCTACCGAAGGCTCAAAGAACACCTCATGAACTTGGCAGCAAGGCTCGAAACCATCAAAAATCCTATTTTTTTGGTCGGCGACCTGAACGTCGTTTCGTGGTCCAACGAAATACAAGAATTTCGGGCAATGACCAACTTGAGCGACAGCCGCCGAGGTTTCATGCCTACTTATCCGACTAACGCATTTGCGATGTTCAGCCTTCCGATTGACCATATTTTTCATTCCGACCATTTCAAATGTATAGATTTCAAGACTTTGAGCTGCGGTTCGTCCGACCATATAGGCATAGAAGCGAGTTTTCAGCTCGCTACAGGCACGCAACTCAGCAGCCCAACGATACTCAAAAATACAGATTTTTAGATTTTTTACCAAAAAAAATTAGCAACAATCCATGACTATCAATCCGACTACGACTTCGCAGCGCGATATGCACCAGTACCTTTTGGCTGCCGTCGCGCCGCGCCCGATTGCTTTCGCAAGCACGATAGACGCTGACGGCGTGATGAATCTTGCGCCGTACAGTTTTTTTAATGCGTTCAGTTCCAATCCGCCTATTGTGATTTTTTCGAGCAATCGGCGGGGCGAAAACAACACCACCAAAGACACGCTCCACAACATCGAGCAGACGATGGAGGTCGTCATCAACGTAGTGAGCCACGACATCGTGAGGCAGATGGCGTTGGCAAGTATTGACTATCCGCCGCAAGTCAGTGAGTTCGAGAAAGCGGGTTTTACGCCTGTGGCTTCCGAGCTGGTGCGTCCGTTTCGGGTCAAAGAATCTCCTGTCCAAATGGAGTGTAAAGTGGAACGTGTTATTTCGCTCGGCGACGGACCCGGCGCAGGCAATCTCATCGTGTGCCACGTCGTGATGATGCACATTGACGAGCGTGTGCTGGACGCTCAAAATCGGATTGACCCCCACAAAATCGACCTCGTGGGTCGCATGGGACGTGCGTATTACACCCGTGCGAGCGGCGAAGCGATAGAAACTATCCTACAACCCGTCCACGAAATCGGCGTTGGATTTGACGGACTGCCGAGCCATATTCGCCACAGTCTGGTGCTGACCGGCAACGAGTTGGCGCGTATCGCTGCGCTTACGGCGTTGCCTACGCAGGAGGAAATTCTTTCTTTTCAGAAGGAGGACAAAAAATTGGGAGAGATTTTGGAGTTCGAGCGTCCGCAAGAAGCCCAACACCTGTACGCTCGAGAAATTTTAGAAACTGAGAATGACGCAACTATGGCTGCCAAAGTATTGATGGCGACAAAGGGGTGAAAGAAGGTTGTTGCGAGTAAAAAATAAAAATTTTAAACGGCTTTTATGATGATTTTTAAAAAATAATTGTGAAAAAATTTGGGTTGTGAAAATAAAAGTGTGTACGTTTGTGTTGATATTGTGTTGTACAATTTTTTTAACACTGATAATCAATTAGTTATTTAAAGTAAAAATTTGGTTTTCAATTTAGAAAAGTGATTTTATGACTTTTCAAAGAGCTAACTTGAAACTTCTAAAAGACTGCAATGCACAGTATTCGGTGTAAATGTTTAATTTTAATAAATAATTATGAAACTTATTTTATACAAAAATTTTACGATTATTTTTATTACTTTGCTGCTTATGCAAAGTTGCTCAACTGTCTATTATGTTGGACAGACTATTAGGCCTACACAAATTTATAACCAAAAAGACACGACTTCAATCATTTTGTGTAGCGTCCCTGTAGGAACTCAACTCTTGATAAAAGAAAGGTATGAAAAATATTACTTTGTTATTTACGGAAATAGTTGCCAAGGGTTTTTGCATAGTAATTCATTTGAGGATTACCACGAATTCAATTCAGACATCGACGGAGATTTGTATGGATATTCGACAAAAGATAGTAGAGGAAAGTCACGTTCAACGACAGTCTTTGATAAATCAGTAGATGTAAAAGGTTACTATAAAAAAGATGGAACTTATGTCCAACCGTATAGAAGAAGGAGTCCAAGCAAAAAATATTAACCCATGTTACGCAAAAATATTTTTTTACTAAAATTTTAGACGGCATTTTATTCGATGTGAGTGTATTTTCAGACGTGCCTTGTAGAAATTCAAGTTTTTGCAAAAATATCGTCTGGTGAAGCGAAAACTGTTTGAGTCTGGCGGAGCCGACGAGTATTTTTCGCGCGCCGACGGGATTTTTAAGCAAAAACTTTAGAATTTATACAGAGCACTTGATTTTTTTGGTTACTTTCTTCTCCTTCC
>JAYWGG010000263.1:0-15710 GCA_043778415.1 Saprospiraceae bacterium | reverse complement strand
CCGCGCGTGACTACTAATCCAGTCTGGTCGCCACGAATTACGGTTCCGGGCTGGATAGTGAGCGTCGCATTATTTTTTACATAAACGAACTGAACGCCCGAAAGGACATACACATTATCGCTTGTCCAAGTCGTATTGGTCGTTATATCGGCAGAAACAACGACTTGAGCTTGCGCTGAAAACAGTGTGAGAAACGTAAAAATAGCAAGTAAAAGTAACTTTTGCATGATTGAATTTATTTGAATAAATTAAGAGATTAACTATACACAAAAGTCTATAAGAGATGTTAAATTAGTATTAATTAGATATTTTGTTTGTGTTAAAAAATTTTTTAAAAAAAGCCCAACTGAATGATTCAGTTGGGCTTGCGGATTTATTTTACAAAAAATGAACTGTAATTTTAGAACTTGTAGGAAAAAGCGAATGAAATATTGCGCCCAAATACCGAACTCAATATTTTGGTGTCTTGCCCACCTGCATCGTACTTGCCATTTTCGTTTCTATCTTGGTAGAAGTATGCTGTTTGGTTCAAAATATCCTGAACGTTTAACTTTAATTCTGCGTTTTTGAATAATCTTTGTGTGAGCTGAAAATCCAACAATGTTCGCGGAGCTTCGTAGGTATCGGGGTCGCCGTTGCCGCCTACGAGCCAAATTCTTCTACCGATTCGATTGACCAAAAGAGTAGCATCGAAGCCACTTTTGGGGCTGCTGTAAGACAGTCCAGAGTTGATTAGGTAAGGCGATTGTCCTTGCAGTGGGCGGCGCGTGGAGGTCTGACCGACTACATTGGAAAGATTAACTACTGAATTAATGTAAGAAAAATTGCCGAAGAACGCCCAATTTTCAAAGTGTTTTCCGATGAAAGATAGTTTGTGACGAAACTCCAACTCGAGTCCGTAGTTGTTGGCACTTGTGACGTTGTTGAAGGTAATATTTTTGCTTCCTGCTCCGCTCGCGTCCAAAATTTGTTCTATCGGATTTTGAAAATATTTATAAAAACCCGTCACAGAAAAGGATTGATTTTGGTTGGCAAATAATTCATATTTGAGGTCTAAATTTGAAATTTGAGTTCTCACGATGTCGGGATTTCCCAAAATAGTACGTTGGGTTCTGAAATCATAAAAATTGAAGGGTGCTATCTCGCGAGCATTGGGACGAGAAACGGTTTTGGAGGCTGAAAAACGCAGATTGCTTTGTTCGTTCAGGTTGTAAGTGACGTTTAAAGACGGCAACCAATCTGTATTATTGCGGTCAATATTAATAGGTTTGCCGCCGAAAGTAAATGAATTAAGTTTTTGGTTGAAGAGCTCTAATCTCAATCCGCCGACCAAATGCAACTTACTTCCTATCATATAATCAGTCATCAAGTAGCCGCCTGTCTGGAGCGAACTCGCTGTGTAAGAGTCATTTAGGTTGGTTGCGTCCCGCATTACGAAGCCATGCTGGCGGATATTTTGCGGAGCAAAAATCTCTCCGATGCTTTGTTTTTCCAACTCCAAAGTGCTAGCATTGATTTTCGATACCACAAAACCCAAATTTTGAGCGTCGAAGCTGCGATTTCTATTTTCGACGAATAAGCCCATTTTGAGTAAATCTTTTTTCAAATATGGTGTGCTAAAATCTACATTCGCAGTATAAAAACGCTCCATTTGCTTGGACGAAAATCGCCCCGCATAGTTCGGCGACGGCGCATTGGAGGAAGGAACGTAAGCAAAATAAGGCTCTTCTGGTTCTGAATCGAAATTTTTTGTGTAAGTCATTCTTCGGTACGACGGCGTGTTTCTGGCGATTTGGTTGTACGTCACGCCCCATTTTAGTTTCGTACCATTGTCAAAAAAACCATGCTCTCCGAGCAGCTGCGAACTCATCAAAGCGGTACTATTGTAGAGCATCGAATAACTTTTGTTAAAAAGTGTATTTTCGTAATTTTCGCCGAACCTTTCTATATATTGGTCGTCGCCAGTGACAGTCATAATATTGTTAAGGAGCAATTTACTGTTGTTTGAAATTTGATACGCAAAGTTCAAAAGACCGCCAACTGAAGCAATTTTTTTATATTCTGTATCTTTAAATTTGTACAACTGGGTACCGTCCGCGTCAAAATCAGAAACTTCATTGTTCGAAATCCTCTGAATATTGTTGTAAGTCAATGCGCCAACTATTCCAACATTATTTTCATTTATCTTCAAATTAGTGCCTGCTGAAAGCTGAAAACTTTGCGTCGGCATCATAGACGAAAACGAATTGATGCCCCAATCATTCTTAAAAAGTTTGGTAGTTTCGTATTGCGTTTCGATATTCGACAATTTTTCTTTGCTGATGCCTGCTGGCACTGCGCGCGTCCCGTCGTCATATCCCAACCAATCTTTATTTCCCGTTTGGTAAAAATTATAGTTTTTGAACGTAGATTGGGAGTTGAAACCCGCACCATAAGTAAGACTTACAAATGAATATTCAGGTATTTCTTTGGTATTGACTTGAATGATGCCGCCCGCAAACTCACCCGGAAGGTCAGGAGCAGCAGTTTTGAAAACTATCAAATTGGACAATAGGTTGGCTGGAAACAAGTCAAAAGAAAAGGCTTTTCGGTCGGGTTCGGTGGAAGGAAGCGACTGCCCGTTCATCATCGTAGAGTTGTAGCGGTCTGCCAATCCGCGAATCACGACGAATTTATTTTCTTGCACCGAAGTTCCACTCACTCGCTTGAGTACGTCGCCTGTAGTGCGGTCAGGGGATTTGCGGATTTCAGAACCCGTAATTCCTGTTAACATTCCGACGCTTTTTTGCTGCAACTGTGAAAGAGCCGTGATGGTTTGCTTTTCAACTTTTCCTATCACAATCACGCCCTCCAAAATCCTCGTGTCGGGAGCAAGCGCGTAGCTCAAAGTAAGTTTTTGCCCTCCCGAAAGGCTAATTCTTTCTTTGATACTTTTGTAACCAACATAACTAATGGTAGCGTTATAAACGCCGTTGGGAACATTTTCTATCGAAAAATTGCCATCAAAATCCGTACTTGCGCCTATCGTAGTGCCGTCGAAAAGTAACGTAGCACCGATCAAAGGCTGGTTATCTGCTTTATCAATTATCTTTCCGACCATCGAATTTTGTGACCACAGATTGTGGCAAATAACGGTGAGAACGAAGAGCAATAAGAGTCGTTTTGAAAAGGATTTCATTTTTTGTATGCTTAAAAGTATAGTTTTTCTAAATTCTAATACAAAAGTAATTTCAAAACATTACTGCAATATAAATTCTATATTAATTTAAAGTTAATAATTTTTGAAGTCGTCGATTAAAGAGGAATGTATCTAAAATAAGGTACTCATTTTTCCTCATTCCAGATAATCCTAAAAACATGACAAAAAATCGTATATTTGCACTTTTGTAACCCAACTGTTACTTCCTAAAATGCTGATAACTAACAACTTAAAATGGAATTAATCTACTATGGTCATTCTTGTTTTGCGGTAAAAATGAACGACAAACATTTGCTGTTTGACCCGTTTGTTTCTGAAAACGAGTTGGCAAATGATATTAAAATAAGCGATATTAGAGCAGATTATATTTTCATATCTCACGGACATCACGACCATTTGGCGGACGCTGTCGAAATTGCTCAACAAAATTCGTCCAAAATAATCAGCAATCCAGAAGTTTGTAGTTGGTTCAAAAAACAAGGAATCAGCAAACACCACCCTATCAACATCGGCGGCGACTGGAATTTTGACTTTGGAAACGTAAAATGTACGACCGCACAACACTCGAGCAGCCTGCCCGACGGCAGCTATGGAGGCAATCCGATGGGATTTTTGGTGACGTCAGAAAAGTTTAACTTTTACTATGCCGGCGACACTGGCTTGACGTTGGATATGCAGCTAATCCCAAAATATTGGTGCAAAAACTTGGACGTTGCGCTGCTCCCTACTGGCAATAATTATACGATGGGCTTTGAAGATGCTATCATAGCCGCGGAGTTTATTCAATGCGATACGATTATTGGCTTGCATTTTGATACTTTTGGGTATATTCGGATAGACCACCAAGCCGCCCAAGACGCTTTTGCAGAAAAAGGAAAGCGATTGATACTGCCTAAAATAGGCGAAACGATTGCATTTTGAGTACTTTTTCGGGCGTATTTTTGTCACAGAAGCTTTTGTCACAATCACGAACAATTTAATAAAAATAAACCTAATTAATGGGTAAAGTAATTACCATTGCTAACCAAAAAGGCGGCGTTGGAAAAACCACGACTACCATCAATCTTGCAGCTTGTTTGGCTGTTTTGGAAAAAAAAATTCTCATCGTTGATGCCGACCCGCAAGCCAACGCTACGTCGGGTGTAGGCATAGAAATGACCAACGATATGACCAATATCTACGATTGTTTGGTGAACGAAGCCGACCCCAAAGACGCAATTCAGGCAACCGAAACCCCTAATCTGTACATCATTCCTGCGCATATTGACTTGGTAGGCGCAGAGTTAGAATTGGTCAATCGTTTCAGTCGGGAGTATATCCTGAAAGGAATTGTGGATAAAGTAAAAGACGACTTTGACTACGTTTTTATTGATTGTCAGCCATCTTTGGGATTGGTGACTATCAACGCTTTGACGGCTGCGGACTCCGTTTTGATACCCGTCCAGTGCGAAATATTCTCTCTGGAAGGTTTGAGCAAACTAAAAAATACCATCACATTGGTCAAGCAACAACTGAATAAAAAATTGGAGGTAGAAGGCATCGTTTTGTCTATGTATGACAGTCGCCTGCGACTCGCCAATCTGGTGCTGAACGAGGTACGAGAAGGGTCAAAAGATTTCGTTTTTGACACCGTCATTCATCGAAACGCCCGCATCGCAGAAGCACCCAACGCCCACCAACCTATCATCATTTACGACGTGTCGAGCAAGGGAACCACCAATTTTTTGAATCTTGCAAATGAATTTTTAACTCGAAACAAAATATAGATTTTTTGTAATTTTTTTACGAAATTTTTTTTTATACTTTAAACAAAATGGCTAAAAAAAATAGTTTAGAATTGGGTAGAGGAATCCGCGCATTGCTCTCCAATATGGATACGGCGGTAGCCGAAAATCCGACAGAAGTAGTCCGACAACTATCCAGCTCCGTGGCGATGATTTCTACCGAATCTATCGAAGTAAATCCCTACCAGCCGAGAAAAGAGTTTGATGCGATTAGCCTGCAAGAGTTGTCAGAGTCCATTAAAACACACGGTTTGGTGCAACCTATTACCGTCCGAAGGCTCAACAATACCACCTATCAGCTCATATCGGGAGAGCGTCGTTTGCGCGCTTGCCGACTGGCTCAAATTAACGAAATTCCTGCTTATATTCGACTTGCCGATAACGACCAAGCGATGCTCGAACTGGCGTTGGTAGAGAATATTCAGCGCGAAGAACTGAACGCAATCGAAATCTCAATCACTTATCAGCGACTGATGGACGAGTGCAATCTGACCCACGAAATGCTCTCTAATCGAGTAGGAAAGCAAAGAAGCACTGTCACAAACTACTTAAGATTGCTAAAATTATCGCCTGACATTCAGCAAGCACTCAAAAAAGCCCAAATTTCGATGGGACACGCGCGCGCTTTGCTCGGCATCGAGGATATTGCGTTGCAGCTAACAGTGTTTCATCAAATTATGCGTGAGAATTTGTCCGTCCGACAAGTAGAAGATTTGATAAGAAATTACTCCGAAAATCAAAAAAAGTCTAACTCGACCAAAAAGCCGCTCATTTTGTCAGACGATTTTAGAAAAGTGCAGGATAATTTGAGCAATTTGTTTGCTACGAAAGTCGCTCTCAAACGCCAAACAGACGGCAAAGGACAAATTATTATCAGTTTTTCGTCCGAAAGTGACTTGAATAGATTGTTGGATATTATTGAGATACACTAAAAGATGAGTGTTTTCGTTTTTTAACAAAAGTCTTTTGCCGTGCGAAATTTTTATTTTAGAATTACTCTTTTGCTTATTTTTTCTGCTTTCACATTCCGCTCGGATGCGCAAAAGTTGGACTCGTTCCTGTCCAAAAAATATTTTAATATGGTTGATTCGTGTTTGGTTTTTTCCAACCCACAGTTAGCGATTGACAACGTAAAAGACAGCATAGCGAATTTTGTAGAAGTAAAAACCAGACCCGTCGTAAAGTATTTTGCCAAAAAAACTGCCCCACAAAAAGCCGCTTTGCTCTCCTTGGTTTTGCCCGGAAGCGGGCAGCTCTTCAATCGTAAATATTGGAAAATCCCTTTAGTCATCGGTGCTGCGGCAGGCTTGGGCTACGTTATCAATTTTAATTATACCTTCTACAACCGCTACCAAACCGACTATCTGCACTCCCTACGAAACGAGCCTTTACAGTATTATCAGAATATTTTTCCCGCTCCTTCCACCGCCTCGCTTAAAGCCGCACGCGACGGAACTCGCAAAAATCTGGAGCTGAATTACATCGGTGCTTTTTTGGTATATGTACTCACCGCCGTCGATGCGTATGTAGATGCACACCTCAAAACTTTCACCGTAGATGACGATATTGGTTGGCTCAATATTCAGCCCGCTACTTTCAGTGACGGGTATGGAAACTCTAATTTTGGGTTAAAATTTAGTTTAAATAATTACAAAAAACAAAAAAACGTGACACTTCCATAGAAATGTCACGTTTTTGATATAATTGAGAAAATTATTAGGCTATTTTAGCCAACTCCCCTTTCAAAAAATCTATCACATTGACTTCAATGCTGTCCTTTCCGCGCAAGTCGCAAAGGTAGCAAGTAATCCAGTCGCCAAGATAAACGAAGTACATAGAACGCTCAATCAGAGAATTTCCTTTAGAGAATATTTCTATTACCGATGACGCATATTGACGAATAATATCTTTGTTTATATCTATTCGGTAAGCATTTCTATTGAAGTCATCGCTATTTCTGAAATAAATTACTGCTATATTTTCGTGATTTTCTGTCCAGCCTACCAGTTCGTTGTGGTTCATTTCGGGGACAACGTGGTGCCAGCAAAGTGCTTTTGCATTTTCGTTTATTTGCTGTCGAAAACGCACCAACACTGGTTCCATTCTATCCACGCCATAAATAACTGGAAGTTTTCCGTTCAACATTTCAGCGATATTTTTTGCTTTTATGTGAATGTCCGCTTCTTCTTTTTTCAACAATCCAATGGATTTTTTGATTTCCTCGATGGGCTGCGCTGAAGTCAAACCCATTTTTTGCAAAATAAACAGTTGTTGGACGACCGAAAAGCCCAAACAAGCGCGCGGCGAGGGCCAATTATCGGGAACTTGTATGTAATCCAAACCCAATTCTTGGGCTTTGGTAATCACTTTTCCGCCCGAAGCGACACAAATAATCTTCGCCTCCGTGCGAAGCAACAAGTCGAAAGCAGTCAAAGTTTCCTCTGTATTTCCTGAATACGACGACACGATGGCGAGCGTATTTTTGCCGATAAACGCAGGAATATCGTAGCCTTTACTGACGATAAAAGGAACAGAACACTCGTTGCGGACAAATTCGGCGGCGAAATTTGCTCCGATGCCAGAGCCGCCCAAGCCCGAAACGAAAATATTGTGAATCGGGTTCAGCGACGGGTTCAAATTCGCATTTTGACCTATCACAAGTGCTTCCTCTAATTGAGCTGGAAACCGCTCCACGAGGCTGTGCATTTTCATAAAAAGATTTTTTTAGTTATTGTAAAATTTACACAAAGGTATTTGATTATCGTGCAAATTTATTGAAATTCATTCATATTAACAAAAAAACCTTTTTTTTATACAAAATAAAACAATCTTGCGCTGAACAATTCAATCCAAAATATTGCGCAGCAAAAAATTTATTTTAGTCACAAATAATAACTTTTTTTACACTAATTCTTTGCTGTTTTTCATTCCAAATTTCTAAAAAATAAAGTCCATTCGTAAATCCCGACATATCTATTTGTATTTCGTTAGCCGCAGATTGTTTCGTTTGGAAAAATAATCTTCCAGTGCAATCTGTAATTATTATCGTAGAAATCAGTGAAATACTGGATTCTACACTAAACTCACCTCTATTGGGATTGGGAAAAATAGAAACGTCGTCTTCCAAATTTTTCAGGTCTGGAGCTAAAAGCGGATTTCGAAGAAATCTTAACTTTATATTTTTGGCGCCGAATGTATCTATAATCGTACCGTCTTTCAGAATCGCTTTCACATTTTTAAAATTTATGAATGTCACAATCGTATCAATATTGGAGGCTATTTGTTGAAACATTTTAACTCGCGGTATCAACGTAAAGTTGATTAATCTGGCTGTCGGATTGCTAACTCCTGCATTTTGATTGTCACGTCTTACCCAAGTATATTCAAAAATTCGGGTACTATCGGCAAGATTTAGCGTGCTTGGTAGGTAGCTGAAACCCAAATTATCCGACCATGGTGCTTTTTTGCTGACGTTTGTTGGGTCATTAATTATTTTTGTATCCAACTCCATCGAGAAAGTAAGTCCATAAAGACTGTCAATATTTTGTACTTTCACAAAAGCGTTAAAAATCGTACTGGCACTCAATTTATTAAAATTAATATTGTTTGCCGCACTCACAAAAGTTAATTGATTGCCAATTACTTGTGTTTCGACACTTGGAACGTAATCAAGTGTAGTAAGTCCCAAATTTTCTTTGGTAACAACAAAATCTGTAAAATTAATCTTTCCATCGCCTGAACAATCGGCGTGTTTTCCGTTTACGGCGTTTGGAAATTGATAAATCCAGTTGTCGGTAGTTTTTGGTTCCCAAATATTAGGCTGTTTGTGCGTACCACCAGTTTGGTTTTGGGCGACTCCGACATACAAAAAGTCCAAATTGGTCACGATACCATCGTTGTTGGCATCGCCCGGATATACGCAGTCCTGCCCTGAACACGTGAGCGGCGGATTGCTGCAAATTCCTTCAAAACGTTGATTATAAGCATTTTGAATCTTTGTAATTTTCAAATTCATATCGTCTATCAACTGCTGATAAGTCTGCGTGGTATCGAAATGGTATTGCAACGCAGAATTTAATTCTATCATTTCACCAGTATTGAGTTGATTTTTGAAGCAACTTCCGACTGTTTTTTGGTCTAAAATATTTAAGTTGGCGGAGCGCATCGTCCATTGAGTGCTGTCGTTTGGATTGCCGGGGAAAGCAAAATCCGTCGGACTGTTGTTTGGATTTAAACCGTTTTCACCAAAAGTTAAAGGTTGTGTTGGCGACCATTGCCCTTTCAAATAGTCAGCCGTAGAGAATATTCCTACCTGCTCATCATTAAAATACATGAATTTATGCAGCTTTTGATTGAGAAAAGTATTGGAAATCAAAGGAATTTTATTTTTATAAAACGGTGATGAACCTATACAATAATTAGTATCCGCAGGAGTAAAACCAAATTTTTTATAAAAAAAATAGCTGTTTTGTGACGGCGTGCAACCAGCATAATCGCCTTGTGCGCAAGCCAAATCGAAATGAGCAAAATATCCGAAATACAAAGAATCTATTCGCTGGTTGTTGCGATTGATAATTCGGTGAGATGAAAAAACGGTATTATTGATAGGCGCAAGTATAGAATCGCTGCAATTAAAAGACCAAATTGTTTGCTGCACTTCGACCGAGATTGGATTGGACGGACGAAAAGAATAGGGACTGCTATTGAAAACAGACCACGCCATAAACGAAGGAATTACCGTCGGAGCTGCAATACTGCTCGGCAAAACTGGATAATCGCCCGAGTACGGATCGTAAATACCATCAGAATTTCTATCAAAAAACGATGCCAAATCTTGCGACGGAAGCGAAAACCCATTGACTTGCTCAAAATATGGATTCCCACGACCGGGCCAGCCTAAAATATTTTTAGGAACAGGTTTATTGATAACATTATTATCGTCGTAGTCCGCTAAAAAATGTCTTATCTCATAGTCCCGAACTGACCAAATTTTATCAAAATCTCTACATTTTGATATGTCCGGCAAACCCGTAATTGGGCTGGACGGTCCCGGATAATAGGATACCATAGCTGAATTTTTTATGCCGTAATTCACTGACGCATCTAACTGATTGCCCGTCGAATCTTTCGCAGTCAGCCACAAGGCACTCAATGATAATGAATTTGCAAAGGATAGACTGTTCAGTGAGCCAGTGTCCGTTGGAACGAAACTCAAACCTTTGTTGCCCGAATAATCATAGAATAAATTTCCATTGTTTGTGATATAAGTTTTTAGATTATTGCCTCTGAAAGGAATTGATGCGCTGCCCGAAGTACAATCTTGCGCCATACTTTGAATCGCGCAATGCAAAAAAATAAAAAAATAAAATATTTTATTTTTCATAACTGTAATTTTTAGAATGATTAATTGGAACAAATATAAGTATTATTTTTTAGTCCTGCACGCAATAATTTCTGAACGCACCGTGTAGCAGTGTGAATGAATGGTTTGAATGATTGAATAAAAAAATACGAATAATTTTTGTTTTCCGAATCAAAAAATTACCTTTGCAACGAGTCATACGATCAGCTCCTTTAAAATCCCTCCAGGGCAGAAATGCAGCAAAGGTATAAAGTTGTAGCGGTGCGTGTGGCTCATTTTTTTGCCCCTACCCAAAATTCTCCAAAAATAACAATTCAACATTTATTTACTTAAATTTTATCTCATTATGAAATTTTTTATTGACACAGCCAATATTGACCAAATAAAAGAAGCCCACGAATTGGGCATTTTGGACGGCGTTACCACCAATCCATCGCTGATGGCAAAAGAAGGAATTAGCGGAAAAGACAATATTTATAAGCATTATAAAAAAATATGTGAAGTGGTCGGCGACGGCGACGTGAGCGCGGAAGTCATCGCTACTGACCTCAAAGGAATGATAGAAGAAGGTAAAAATCTGGTGGACATTCACGAAAATATCGTCGTAAAAGTGCCTATGACCAAAGATGGCGTTAAAGCGTTGAGTTGGTTTCGCCAAGAGGGGATTCGGACGAATTGTACGCTGGTTTTTTCGGCGGGACAGGCGATTTTGGCAGCCAAAGCAGGAGCGGATTTTGTATCGCCTTTTGTAGGTCGGATAGATGATATTGGTTGGGACGGTATGAACCTAATAGAAGAAATCGCCGAAATTTATGGCATACAAGGCTTCGATACCGAGATTCTCGCTGCCTCTATCCGCAGTCCGCTCCATATCGTGCAGGCTGCAAAAATGGGTGCGCACGTAGTTACTTGCCCGCTTTCGTCCATCATGGGCTTACTCAATCACCCGCTGACGACCAACGGTTTGGAGCAATTTTTGGCTGACCACAAAAAACTAAATGGTTAGTTTGACAAAAAATAAAGATAAATTTTATCCAATTTAATTTTTTAAAATATATCTTTGTCGCATTAATTATTGGTAATTTAGTATGATTTTAGAACTTAAAATGTGCGTACTATGAAAAAAATATTATATCTAATCGCAGCTTTGGTGGCTATTCCGCTCATCGCAGCACTTTTTATCAAAAAGGACTACGCTGTCACTCGCTCCATAGACATCAAAAAACCCAAAAGCGAAGTCTTTGAGTATATCAAATCCTTGCGCAACCAAGATAATTTTAGTGCTTGGTCAAAAATGGACCCGAATATGAAAAAAAGCTATTTGGGAACCGACGGGACGATAGGATTTAAAGCGTCTTGGGACAGCGACAACAAAGATGTGGGAGCCGGCGAACAAGAAATAGTCAAGATTGACGAGGGAAATAGCATCAGCTCCTCGCTTCATTTCATAAAACCTTTCGAGGGCTTGGCGGACGTGAATATGGCGACAAAAGAAAAATCCGAAAATGAAACTACTGTGACATGGAATATGAAGAGCCAAATGAAATATCCAATGAATTTTATGCTCCTTTTCCTGAATATGGACGACATGATTGGAAAAGACTTTGCGAGCGGCTTGCAAAATCTGAAAGGTATCATGGAGCAATAAAAAAATTATTCGACAACTTTAAATAAACGCAATATGAACAAAGAAAAAATTATTTTTTACGTCAGCACTGGTCTGATTTCCGCCATGATGTTGATGAGTGCATTTATGTATTTCAGCAAGGGACAGGAGATGATGGACGGCCTCAAAGCCATCGGTATTCCGTATTTTTTTGTGCAGTTTTTGGGTGTCGCTAAGATATTAGGTGTGGTCGCACTTTGGGTGTCGGGCTACCCTACGCTCAAAGAATGGGCGTACGCGGGCTTCACATTTACTTTTTTGGGCGCGACGTGGATACATTTTGCTACTTCTACGCCTTTCTTTCCGCCATTGATTGCGCTTGCGATTTTGGGAGCTTCTTACTATTATCGCAATTCGGTAAGCTCAAAATAAACGCAATTTTTTAATTTGCACTGGTACATTTACCGACACCTTAAAGGTATCGGTGATTTAGGCTCGTCTTTAATTGAAACCCGTTATTTCAAAACTAAAATAGCGGATATTTTTTTATTTGAATTAACGCCAAGTTACTTCAAATACTTAAAGACGGTTTTTTTTGTGAAAAATAAAATTTGTTTTTTGCGCCAAAAAAACTTTGAAAGGCATCTTTTATTTGGCTTGAAAGTTTAATGATTTGTTAAAGTTGGAGAATTTTTTGCTTTTCTGCGTCCATTCGTCTTATCTTTGTTTTTTGTAAGAGCAACGCCATGAAATCAACTTTTTTCTTATCTACATTACAGAACAAAATTTGGACGTTCCGAATTTTGCTGCTCCTGTTCGGGGCGCAACAAGCTGTTGTTGCTGTTCCAGTAGAAAGTGTCGAATTTGCTGGTAAAACTGAAATAAACTACTCCGCAGGGCTTCATACCTCCAAAATAAGTCTTGATTTGTTTTGTTTAGACATAGACAACAACGAAAATGACGGCGACAGCGACGACGAACAGCAAGAGGACAATGTAGAAAAAGTCGCCAAAAAACAAGTCAATGTACGCTCCAATTTTGAGTATTTTACGGTAAAATATTCAAAATATAATTGTGTAAAATCCAATATTTCGCATAATTATTTTGATGAATTGTGTGATAGTAAAAATCTTTCCCCTGCATTTCTCTGCGTGTTTGTAATCTAACGTACGCCATTCCATTCTATTTTCCAGTTTGACGCTGGAAAAATCCGTAAAATACCTTTTTACCAACTTATTAAGCACTTTAATACTTCAATCGCCTAATAATAAGCGGCTTGGATATTATTGTTTTTTCACAAATTTACTGTTTTATGAAAAAAAATGAAAAAAAATACACCGCGATTGCTTGTGTATTCATTTATCTATTGACCGCCGTGTGCTTGCCTAATTGGAGTTTTGCACAAAAGATGGATACTATTCAACTGACTGTCAAGGAGTTGGATAAAAAGTTTTTGGAGCAGAACCTTTTGTTGCTCGCCAACAGAACCAACATAGACATAGCCAAAGCACTTACGGAGCAAGCTAAACTCTGGGACAACCCTGTCATAAATACTGATAATAATTTAATAAATTTTCAAGACAAAAAAGTATTGGACAACAAACAAATCTATGTCCAAGTACAACAGTTGTTCCGTTTGGGTGGAAAACGCAAAAAATTAGTCGCCCTCCAAGAAGAAAACGAGCGGCTGACGACTTTTCAATTCAATGAATTGATGAGAAATTTACGCTTTCAGCTACATTCCGATTTTTATGCCATCGTAGCAACCCAAAAAACAGCCGCATTGTACCAGTCCGAAATTCGCCGCCTTTCGCAGCTTTTAATAGCCGTAGAAGGACAAGAAAAGGTCGGAAATATGGCGTACAAAGACGTGATTCGGATACAAGCGGCTATAAAAAATGTAGAACATTCACTCAATCTGTTGGCACTCAACGATTTAGATAGCCAATCCGACTTGAATACCTTGCTCCGCAATCCACTCAACACAGTGATAAAACCTGTGGAAGACACGCTCCAGAAGAAATCTATTGACTTGAACCCAGTAGATTTGGTGGCTGACGCTTTGCGAAGTCGCGGCGATGTCCAGACCGCAAACTCTTTGGTGGCAGTGTCACAAAAAAACCTAATTTATCAAAAATCATTAAGCGTGCCTGACCTGACTGTCGGCGTAGAGTTTGACCGTGCGAGTAATTACGTTCCGAATTATACGGGACTTGTGTTGAGTATTCCGATACCGATTTTTAATAGAAATCAGGGAAATATCAAAGCCGCCGATTTGCAAATACAGCAACAGCAAAAATTATTAGAAAATAATGTCAATCAGATAAGCAATGAAATATTGTATAAATACCTAAAAATCAAACAATTAGAGCAGATTATTGGTGGTAAAGATGCTGAATTTTATGTGAAGTACGACGCGTTTTATATAAATTTACTTCAGACTTACAAAAATAGACAGATTGGTTTGCCAGAGTTTATTGATTTTTATGAAAACTATAAAGAAAGTAAATTACAACAGATTGAGCTGCAAAAACAACTCCGACAAGCTGCCGAAGAACTCAATTTTGCGGTAGGGAAAATCGTAATGTCTTAAAATACAAACTGTCACAAAATTAATAAAAAATTTAAAATAAAAAATAATGAAAGTATCCATAAAATTTTGTTCGCTCCTTTTCCTCGCACTTTTTTTGACTGGCATCAACGCTTGTAAAAATAAAGAAGACGGCAATAAAAACGAAGCAAATACTGAAAAAGCACCCGAAAAATTCTGTGTTTCGGATTCATTGGCGAAGATGATAAAAATAGAAACCGCCGATGTCGAAAACATCGCCGACGCTCTCAACCTATCGGGCGAAGTCACTTTCAATCAAGACAAAGTGGTGCGCGTGATGCCACTTTCGAGCGGTCAAGTGTTGGACGTAAAAGTTTCGCTCGGCGACTATGTGAAGCAAGGGCAAATCTTGGCGGTAATGAAAAGCTCCGAAATTATGAGCGGCTACAACGATGTGGCGGTCACAAAAACGGATTTGGAGATTGCCCGCAAAAACATGGAATCCTCCGAAAGCCTTTGGAAAAGCGGCATGAACTCCGAGCGAGAATATTTGACAAGCAAAGATGAGTACGAAAAAGCCAGAAATATTTACGCCAAAAATCAAGAATTGCTCAAAGTGTATGGCAACCAAAATACGAAAGCCAACGGAGAGATTTTGATAAAAGCTCCTATCTCGGGCTATGTAGTGGAAAAGAAAATCAGTGCGGGCACGCAAGTCCGACCCGACAACGCAGATAATCTATTCACTATCAGCGATTTACGCGAGGTTTGGGTGATGGCGAATGTTTTTGAAACTGACATTGCACGCATCAAGGAAGGCTATGTGGCGCAGATAAAAACCATCGCATATCCCGACAAAAAATTTTCGGGCAAGATAGATAAGATTAGCGAAGTGCTGGACCCAACCAACAAGGCGATGAAAGTGCGCATCAGAATCCAAAACGAACAGTTGCTTTTAAAACCAGAAATGTTTACGAATGTGACAGTGTTGAATACCGAAAATGCAAAAGCTATCACAATTCCATCGTCCGCTTTGGTATTTGACAACGGAAAAAATTATGTTGTAATTTATAAAGACAAATGCAATATGTTGATTCGCGAAGCAAATATTTTGAAGACTGTTGGGGATAAAACTTACCTGCGCGACGGCGTGCAAGCTGGCGAACAACTCATTACGGAACACCAACTTTTAGTGTATAGTGCCTTGA
>JAYWGG010000262.1:0-4489 GCA_043778415.1 Saprospiraceae bacterium | reverse complement strand
AAAATCTATTATATTTGTATTGTGAAATATGAAGTCAATAATCCGCACGACAAATTCGTAAAAGAAATGCTTTCCGAAAAGAGCGTAGCGATTGCTTTTTTAGAGGAATATTTACCCGAAAATTTATCTAAAATATTAGATATTCCGAACTTGTCGTACGTTCCGACCAACTATATTACGCCCGAATTGGGAGAAAGTTTTTCGGATATTGTGTTAAAAATCGGGGTCAGAGACAGCGCGGAAAGCTGCTATGTGAGTTTACTTTTGGAGCATAAATCTTACATTGACCCGCTTGTGTCCTTCCAAATATTAGGTTACATAGCAAATGCGTATTTGACCCAAATAAAAAATAAGGAGCCTGTCTATCCGATAATTCCAGTGCTGTACTATCACGGCGGCGAGAAATGGGTACTTCGGACGATAGCGGATTTTTTTGGAGCGTATCCAGCAGATGTGTCGGTTTATTTTCCGGAATTTGAGTCGGTTTTTATCAGTCTTTTTGACTTGGGAGAAAATGAAATTCAAAATCTACAAAATGGAATGTTGCGTTCAGCCCTGCTGCTGCAGCGTTACCACAAAGATAAGGGGCAGTTGGCGAAGAATTTTGAGCGCATTTTGACCAGTATAAACCCATATTTGTCCAATAATTTCATCACGACCATCATAATTTATACCCTACAAACGTCTGACTTTACGGCAGCAGAAATCGTTGAAACTATCAAAAATATTCCTTCAAGCACTAAAAATAAAATTATGAGTACCTACGATATGTTAATCGAAAAAGGCGAAAAACGCGGTATTGAAAAAGGCATTGAAAAAGGCATTGAAAAAACCAATACAGAAGTAGTCCTGCGCTGTTACGATAATCAATACGACCTAAAAACCATCGCTTTGATAGCAGGATTAGAAGAAAAAGAAGTGAAAAAAATCGTTAAGACGCACAGAGGTGTGTAGTCAATACGTTCTTTTACTACCAAAAAAAATCCCAACGAATTACATTCGTTGGGATTTTTTTACTCATAAAATCTAAAAACTATCTCTTTCCTCCTCTCTTCAAAGGGTTTACATCGGTTTTATTGATGTTCGTAGGAGCGGTCTCGACCTTTGTTTCTCCTCTTTTGGTAGGATTTACGTCCGTTTTATTTACTTCAGGCACTTTCGGTGCAGGAGTCGTGGTGGTGGTAGTTGTGGTAGTAGTCGTAGATTTTGTTACGACTGTTTTCTTCGGAGCTGGCTTTTTGGTGGCTCCTTTGGCGGCAGATGGCGCAGGCGCGACTGTGGCTGGTGCAGCTTTGGAAGCCAGCATTTCACTTGCTTTTGTAGCTGCTTTGGCATCTACTATGGCGGCACACTCGGCAGCTTTGCTGCTGCGAAGCGACTCTATATTTTCGGCTACCATTTTGTCAATAGCCGCCGTTTGCTCTTCCATAGTTTTATACTTGGACGAAAAAGCTGAAAAAGCCAACAATCCTGCGCAACATACAGCGCAAAAGATGAATAATTGTTTGATATTCATAATTAGTTTTTTAAAATTTTTGAAAAAAGTTACTTATTTCTTGATCACTTTGAACCCTCCTTTGCTGGGCTTGGCAGCCTCCATTTCAGCTTTGCGAGCCGTCACGATGGAATCCGCTTTGGAGGCTACCCGCGCCTCCATCATCGTTTCACATTCCTTGTCGAGCTGGGCTGCCAAAGTTTGTGTTTTGGCATTGGTTGCGTCCGATACTTTTTTCGCCATCTCTTCGTCCGTCATTAATTTTGGACCGCAAGAAGCGAGGGACAACGCTACAAAAGCAGCCGCCGACCAGAGTTGAATTGATTTTTTTTTCATTGTTAATTTTTCTTAGTTAAAAAAAATGTTTAGTATGTAGAACCTACTATTAGGAACGCATCCAAAATAAACTACTTATTTTTCTGCTCAATTACAACCAGTCACTGCGTTATTTTTTCGTTCCAACGCCCAGCGTTGCGCATCAAAAATGCCTTGTTATTGTTTGAATTGATTTGAAAAAATTGAGTGCTTTATTTTTCTTCACTCCTCAAACGCAAATATATGAATTTAATTTTCATTAATTCGCATAATGATTTGTTAATGTTTTATTGCTTGAACGCAGGATTGTTCAAAAATTCAAAGTCGGTCAGTGTTTTTAAGAAAACGACAATATCGGCTTTGTCTTGTGGCGTAAGTCTGCCTCTCGTGGCGTGCGCAAGCGCAGGGTCGAGATTAGGCGTGTTCGAGAAGCCGCTGTTATAAAACTCCAATACTTGCTCCAATGTAGCGAACCGCCCGTCGTGCATATAAGGTTTGGTCAGTTCGATATTGCGCAGCGAAGGCGTTTTGAATTTTCCTTTATCAGACTCGAGCAAAGTAATCAAAAACCGCCCCTCATCAATCGGCGTAGCATCTAAACCCGTGTTGCGAAACTCAAAATCCGAAAATGTGCTTCCAAGCACATGGCAGTGAGAGCAGTCGCCTTTGTCCATATCTACGAAAAGCTGCTGCCCGCGCAGTTCTTGTGGCGAAAATGTGGCATCGCCCCGTCTTACTTTGTCAAATTTTGCATTGCCCGACACCAAAGTCCGCTCAAACTGAGCGATGGCGAACATGAGCCGCTGCGTGGTAATACTGTCCGTACCAAATGCTTTTTTGAAAGCCACTCGGTACGCATTGTTGCTGCGCAACTCCGCCAAAGCACGGTTCAGGTCTTCGTGCATTTCGATAGGATTCATGATGGGTGCAATCACTTGGGACTCAAGATTGGCGGCACCGCCGTCCCAAAAAAACTTCTTTTGCCAGCCCAAATTGACCAACGGCATCGCATTGCGATTGCCTGCGATTTGGTCAATGCCTACACTAAATTGGGTTTCGCTGTCCGTGAACGAAAAACTTTGTCTGTGGCAGTCGCCGCAAGCCTGCTGATTGTTGCCAGAAAGGATAGGGTCGAAAAAAAGTTTTTTTCCCAACGCAATACCCTCTACCGTAAGCGGATTTTCGGGCGGTATCGGCATCGGAGGCAACCCTCCGGGTATTTCGAGCTTGTACGGCGTAGGTTTTTCGGCGAGCGGCAGCTGCTCCACGCCGTCCGTCGTATTGCGGCAGGCACTTACGAAAAAGAAAACAACACCGATAAAAAAATAAGGTAGCTTCATTTCGTATTATTGAATAATTTTTACTGCGAATGCGTCCCCAAAATTTTGCTGCATCGTGTTGAGCCACAAAAAATCTTTCACACCCACCGACTGGCGGTTGTTGTCGTCATTGAAATTAACGTTGTTCGGGGACGTATAAAGGCTGTTGATATTGAGTCGCAGATTTAGTTTTCGTTGGTCGCCCTTTACGTCCAAACCTTTGCTGCCGAGCAGCAACTCGATGGGTACGAGCGCAGCATCTGTCCCAAAATGAAACAAAAGCGGCTTTGTTGCGCCCAAACTATCCACAAACTGCCCTTCGTGTTTGAAGAAAATATAGCCTGTATTCCAAGTCCAAATCATACCTTTGGAGGGATCGAGGTCGCCAGTTTGCGCGCCATTGTGGTTGCGTGGCTTGTCCACGCCCACAAAAAACTTGACGCTCGAATAATTGCCATTGGGCAATGAGTCCGCTTGAATATTAGCGGTCAAGGAATCCGAAGCGTCTATCAGATTGTAATTATTCAGTGCAAATTCGCTGCCGTCGGCTTTCGTAAAGACGATATTAGAAATATAATATTTCAACAAATTGACGGAAAATGAATTGCCCGCAGCATTGGTATATTTCAGCTTTCCAATCTCCAAGCTCTGCCCGTCTATTTCGTTGCTGACGCTAATTTGCACTTTTCCATTGGGCGCAATCGGTACGGCGGGCGTTGGATTTTCTTTCTTACAAGCCGCAAAAACTGCGAGAAAGAAAAAGTAAATGAGATTTTTTTTCATTTTAGTCTAAATTGAATTATTTTTGTGTGCTTTTTATTGATACCCTTGCAAAGGTACAAAAGTGATACAGAAAAAGCTGCATTTTGTTCGATTTTTGCAATTTTTTCTTTTATAAAAAATAATTTTTTAAGCCAAGTAAATTCATTGAGATGCAACTGACTCACGAAATGCTCGACCGCCTCGACCAACTCGAAAAAAAATATGGTGCCATGGGGCAGGATATGCAGTCTTATTTGGACGGTTTGCTCTACGCCGATTACCTGACTTATTGGGATTATATCCATCTTGATACGCTGCTCAGCCTCCAAAACGCACGTACGCCGATTCCCGACGAGCGAATTTTTATCATCTACCACCAGATTACGGAGTTGTATTTTCGGCTTATTTTGGACGCTATTGAGCAGTTGGGGGCTGAAGAAAATTTAGAAATTAATTTTTTTAAACGTCAGATTCGCCGAATGAATACTTACTTTGAGCAATTAATCCAATCTTTCGACATCATGGTAGAAGGTATGGACAAGGACGAATTTCTCCGCTTTCGGATGAGTTTGTTGCCAGCCAGTGGGTTTCAGTCGGT
>JAYWGG010000261.1:0-4493 GCA_043778415.1 Saprospiraceae bacterium | reverse complement strand
GAGTGCGCCCATCGAGAGCGGCGGCGAGATTCTTATAGAAATTACAAATGCTGCGACAGGCGAAAAATATAAGTTGGCTTCGGGAGCAAAAATTGAAGTTATTTTTCCACAATTTGCAGCCGTACAGCAGCCCAATGGAATGAAAAAGTATCTCGGCGTAGGCGACACTTCTGATTTTAATTGGTTGCCCGTCGTGTTTCCAATGGGAACTCCCAACGCAGGGCAGCAAGTTCCGCTCTTGCTCGACACATGGCAAGACAGTAACACTACTAATGCAATCGTAGGTTGGAAAATGGAGATTGACAGCTTGGAATGGCACAACTGCGACCGACCGCTCCTCAATGACCCTCTCGTTATGAGTCACAAGTTGGACGTAAAGTTGAACCTTCCGAAGTTCGCGAGTTCCAACACCGTATGTTGGGTAATTTACCGAAATCTGAATATCGGCGTGTATATGTATAGCAACTCGACGGCGCAGAAGTTTTATGCGGACAAAACACTTTCTAACCAAGATGTGACATTAGTTACCATCTCCAAAGTGAATGGTGAGTTTTATCTCGGCTCGCAAAGCGTCAATACTGGTCCATTCGACATTCTTTACACCGTAACACCCGAATTAAGAACCGAAACCGAAATCCGTACTTTTTTAGACGGGCTATGAAAAGTAAACGTGAGTTAGTTATATGAGTGACTGAAAAAAAAATAAGTATCTTATTTTCCTTATTCATTAGTAAGCCATCTGACGTATTTATTTACATCAGATGGCATTTTTATTTTTTTAAATGCACTTCAAATGCAGACTTTTTTACCACGCTTTCGCTTGATGTGGATAGCGGCGCGCGTACAACTCGTCTATCAAAACAGTCATTTTTTCGCGCAATTCGGGAATGTTTTCGCCCGTAGCGGCAGAAATAAAAATATTATCGTGTTCAAAATTATTTTTTAGATGCTCTTGCAGTTCGCGTTTGATGTCTTGCTTGGTAGCGTCGTCCAACAGCTCGTCGAAATACTCTTTTTCATATTTGTCAATTTTGTTGAAGACCATCAGCGTCGGTTTGTCGATTACGCCGAGTTCTTTGAGCGTACTATTGACAGTTCGGATTTGGTCTTCGTGTTGGGGGTGCGCGATGTCCACCACGTGGAGCAGAAGGTCGCTTTCGCGCACTTCGTCGAGCGTGGATTTGAAACTTTCGATAAGGTGATGCGGTAGTTTGCGGATAAAGCCGACCGTGTCCGAGAGCAAAAAAGGCATTGTCCCAAACACAACTTTGCGCACCGTCGTGTCGAGGGTGGCAAATAGTTTATTTTCGGCAAAAACCTCCGATTTACTCAACAGATTCATCAGCGTAGATTTGCCGACATTGGTATAGCCTACCAGCGACACGCGCACTTGGGCATCGCGATTTTTGCGTCGCGTCAAGTCTTGGCGGTCTATCACTTCGAGTTCTTTTTTGAGCAGCGTGATTTTGTCGCGCACGATACGGCGGTCGGTTTCGATTTCTTTTTCGCCCGGTCCGCGCATTCCGATTCCACCCCGTTGGCGTTCCAGGTGCGTCCAAAGTCCACGCAGTCGGGGGAGTAAGTATTGGAGTTGCGCCAGTTCGACTTGAGTTCGGGCTTGCGAAGTTTGCGCCCGCGCAGCGAAAATATCCAATATCAGACTACTTCTGTCCAAGACTTTTATTTTCAGGACTTCTTCGATGTTGTTGGTTTGTTTGCCGCTCAAATCATCGTCAAAAATGACGAGCGTTACTTCGCCGTGTTCTTCGATAAAATCGCGGATTTCTTTTAGCTTTCCACTTCCTACGAAGCTTCGGCTGTCGGGGTGTTGGAGTTTTTGGGTGAATCTTGTCACGGTTTCTGCTCCTGCCGTGAGTGCCAAAAATTCTAACTCGTCAAGGTATTCGGCGACCTGTTGTTCGGTTTGTTGAGGTGTTATTACGCCTATCAAAACCGTTTTTTCTACCGCCGCTCTGATGCCTTTTTTGTCGTCCCGCGAAAGACTAAAATCATTAATTGTTGCCATTTTTAAAATTATTAGAACAAGTTAGGTCTTTTTTTGTGATTTTTAGCTTAATTTGTATAATAATTTAGAAATAAAAAAAAATAGCCTTTTATGACTACTGATTCTCGCCCTTGGCTGCACCATTATCCTAAAAATATGCCGATAGATATTGACCCCGACGCTTTTCCGACTTTGGTGGCGGTGTTAGATGCGGCTTTCCAAAAGTACGAAAATAAAAAAGCCTACGCGTGCATGGGTAAGGCGATGACTTACGGAGAAATAGACGTTTTGTCCCAAGATTTTGCGGCTTATTTGCAAAGTCGCGGCTTGGTGGCGGGCGACCGCATCGCGCTGATGATGCCCAATATGTTGCAATATCCGATTGCGCTGTACGGCGCGCTGCGGGCGGGTTTGGTGGTCGTCAATACCAATCCGCTTTATACGCCTCGCGAAATGAAACATCAATTTGTGGATTCGGGTGTGAAGGCGATAGTAATTGCCGAAAATTTTGCAGCCAACTTGCAGGCAATAATCGGTAGCACAGTCATCAAGACGGTCATCGTGACGAGCATCGGCGAGTTGTTGGGGCTGAAAGGTTTGGTGGTTGATTTCGTGGTGCGCAACGTCAAAAAGCTGGTTCCGACCTTCCAACTTTCTAATACTGTTTCGTTCCGACAAGCCTTGAATGGCGGCAAAAAACGAACTATCCAAGCGTTTGAGGACAGTCCCGACCGCACTATTTTGCTCCAATATACGGGCGGCACGACGGGCGTGGCGAAAGGTGCGATGCTGACCAATCGGAATTTGGTGGCAAATATGATGCAAATGCAGGCGGTTATTTTTTCGAGGTTGGAAGAAGGCAACGAGGTAGCACTTACGCCGCTTCCGATGTATCATATTTTTGCTTTTACGGTCAATGGTTTGGGTTTGTTCGGCGGCGGCATCATGAACGTCCTACTCACCAATGCGCGCGACATAAGCGGCGTGATAAAAGAATGGAAAAAATACCCAATTTCCGTCCTGACGGGCGTAAATACACTTTTCAACGCGTTGCTCAACCACGCCGAATTTCAGACGATTGATTTTTCGACGCTCAAAATAACGGTGGCTGGAGGTATGGCGTTGCAGCGTCCTGTAGCGGAGCGTTGGCAGACCACGACGGGTTGTTTTTTGGCGGAAGGCTACGGAATGACGGAATGTTCGCCAGTGGCGAGTGTCAATCCGTTGGACGGCACGGGGCGCATCGGTACGATAGGCGTGCCGATTCCGACTACCGATATGCGGATTGTGGACGAAAGCGGCGAGCCGTTGCCTGCGGGCGAGATTGGCGAAATACAAATCAGAGGTCCGCAAGTGATGAAAGGCTACTACAATCGTCCGAGCGAAACGGCGGAGGTGCTGCGAGATAGTTGGCTTTGCACGGGCGATATTGGAAAAATGGACGAAAGCGGTTTTTTTAGTATCGTGGATAGAAAAAAAGATATGATTTTGGTGTCGGGCTTCAATGTTTATCCCAACGAAATAGAGGAAGTAGTGGCGATGTTGGAGAAGGTGTTGGAAGTGGCTGCGGTAGGCGTAGCGGACGAAAAGTCGGGCGAAGTAGTGAAAATTTTTGTCGTAAAAAAAGACAATTCACTGACGGAAAACGAGATTTTAGCGCATTGCAAAATCAATTTGACGGGCTACAAAATGCCTAAATATATTGAATTTCGGTCGGAACTACCGAAGACCAACGTAGGAAAAATCCTGCGCAGAGAGTTGAAATAAAAACTTGAAATAAAAAAAAGTGGGCGGCAGAAAACTTCTACCGCCCACGAGAAATTATCTTCTTAAAGCATCTCTAATCTCTGCCAACAACGCCTCGGAAGCGGTTGGACCAGCAGGAGCGGCTTCTTTCTTCATTTTGTTTACGCCCTTCACGACAAGAAACATCACGAAAGCAACAACAATGAAGTTGATGACGGCTCCGATGAATTTACCATACAGCAAGGCAGATTCGGGAGTTGTGACTTTTCCGCCTCCGTCCATTATGGCGGGCGAGAGCATTATTTTTGCTTGCGTCAAGTCGCCCACGTTGAGAATCATACCTATCAAGGGCATAAAAATGCCGTCAATAAAAGCAGCAGTAACGGTGGCAAAAGCAGCACCCATGACAAGACCGACCGCTATGTCAATCAGACTGCCTTTCATGGCAAAATCTTTAAATTCCTTAAACATGATTTGAAAAATTTAGTTGGTTGTTAAAATTATGTGTACTAATTTATATTTGTTAATTTATATTGCGCAAAATATTATTTTACTAAAATTTCAGGCAGTATTTTATTCAAAGACACTGTATTTTCGGACGTGCCTTGTAGAAATTCAAGTTTTTGCAAAAATATCGTCTGGTGAAGCGAAAACTGTTTGAAGTCTGGCGGAGCCGACGAGTATTTTTCGCGTGCCGACGAGATTTTTAGGCAAAAACTTTAGAATTTCTACAGAGCACTTG
>JAYWGG010000260.1:0-4494 GCA_043778415.1 Saprospiraceae bacterium | reverse complement strand
TTTTCGTCCAGCTTTGAGAGGATTGGTTTTCCTTCGGAGTCGCGTTTGTAGCTTTCTTGTCCCGCAAAATAATCGGGCACCAAGCCGCCCTGCTGCGTCCCCACGCCGACAGTAAAAATCGTCAATCCTTGTTCGTGTGCTTCGGTCGCTTTTGCGATTGCGTCGTCGTCGTGGCTTTCTCCGTCGCTGATGACGATGAGTGCTTTGTGACGTGAATTTTCTTTTGGAAATGATTTTTTTACCAATTCGATAGCTTCCGAAATAGCTGTTCCTTGTGAAGAAGCCATGTCACAGTTAGCACTTTTTATAAACAATAATGTAGTAGCCAAATCACTCGTGAGCGGCATCTGCATATAAGCGTTTCCCGCAAAAAGTACCAGACCAACTCGCTCCCCACGAAGAGAAGGCAGGAACTGCTGGAGAAAATTGCGCGCGCGCTCCAAGCGATTGGGAGCTACGTCTTGCGCCATCATACTCTGCGAAATATCCAAAGCTATAAAAATATCACTGCTTTTTTGTTGGATAGTTTTTTGCGTCGTTCCCCATTGAGGGTTTGCGGCAGCGATGCTGAACAAAGACAGCGCAGCTAATATTAATATATTTTTCGATTTTTTATGACTTACTTTTTGTCGAATTATTAAGTTTCGGATAGCAGATTCATCGCCCCAGCGAAGCCATATTTTTTGGCGCATTTTATCCGACCACCACCACCAAAGTACGGACAAAAACGGTATTAGCAGCAGCGCAAATAAATAATATGGTTGTTCAAAACGAAACATTTTTAATCAATCATTTTCTTTAAAAAAATATTTTTTAATACAAATTCTAAACCTAAAAATAAAAAAGCTGCGAACAAAAATGGGCGAAATTTTTCGCTGTATCGCCGAAAACTTGTAGTTTCTATTTTAGTCTTTTCCAATGCGTCTATCTCCGAATAAATATTTTCTAACTCTTTCTTGGAGGTGGCTCGGAAGTATTTTCCGCCCGTTTCGGCGGCGATGCGCGTAAGAAGCGGCTCGTCAATTTCGACTTCCGCCATACCGAAAATGTAAACTCCGTCGTTGCGCCGCCGCCCAATCGGAGTGAGTGCCGTGCCGACCGAACCTGTACCAATGGTGTAAATTTTTAAGCCAAAATTTTTCGCAATTTCGGCTGCCGCTTCAGGTCTGATGTACCCCGCATTGTTCACGCCGTCGGTCAATAAAATCAAAATTTTACTCTTTGAGTCGCTGTCTTTTAGCCTATTCACGCCCGTCGCAAGTCCCATTCCGATAGCCGTGCCGTCCTCCAACATACCGCATTGAAGATTTTTTAAAAAATCGGTCAGCACTTGGTGGTCGGTCGTAAGCGGGCATTGCGTGAACGCTTCTCCCGAAAAAACAACCAATCCGATGCGGTCGAAGCGGCGTTTTTTGACGAACTCCACAGCCATTTCTTTGCTCACAGAAAGTCGGTCGGGCTTAAAATCTTGCGCCAACATACTACTCGACAAGTCCATAACCAACATAATATCAATGCCTTCCGCTTTGATATTTTCTTCTTGCAGCATTTTTTGTGGGCGAGCCATCGCAAAGATTAGGCAAGCCGCCGCCGCCAATCGGAGCGCAAACGGAACCCATGCCTGCGCCTTGATGCGCCATGTGCGCGGCAAAGTCACTGCCAAACCAGAGATTTTGAATGCCGAGTGCCGACTGTTTTTGCGCTGCAAATATTTCCAAACCGCAACGCACGGCAGCAGCGCAAGTAGCCACAAACACCCAACATTTGCAAAAAAAATATCGTCCCAAAAAGTCATTTTTTATGCGTTGGAAAGTATAGAAAAACCATAAACTCGACCACAAAAAGTTCGCTTCACAGAAAGCGGCGAGGCAAGTATTGCTAATTTCATAAGTAGTTTTTAGTGCTTAATTTTTAATCCCACAAACAACTGATAACCAATTAGTTACAATTTTAGTTTTGAAAAATAAGTTCGACCCTACCAAAAATCTACTATTTCAAGGCGAACATTGCCGTCAAGCCGCCAATATTGACTCTAAAATCGCCCGCCTCGTTGATGAATTTATTGTCAAGCCCTACGAAAGCCAAATCTTTGGCTTTTATTTTGAACGTCACGGAGCGCGTTTGCCCTGCTTTGAGGTCTATTTTTTCAAACCCGCGCAAGCGACGGACGGGCGGCGTGATGCTGGCGTAAAGGTCGCTGATGTAGAGTTGCACGACTTCTTTTCCCGCTCGGGTGCCTGTGTTCGTCACGTCCACCGAAATCGTCAATTCGTCGGAATTGCTGATTAGGCTCTTGCTCAACGTCAGATTTTTGTACCCAAAATTAGTGTAGCTCAATCCCGTCCCGAACTCAAACTGTGGGTCGAAAATATTTGCCATTCCCTTCACATTTTCTGTATATTTGTGGTCATAATTAATCAAACTATTCGGGTGTTTGGGGTATGTGATGGGCATTTTTCCGCTCGGATTGATGTCGCCAAAAATCACATCAGCGAGCGCGTTTCCGCCTTCGTTGCCCGGAAGCGGAACATAAACGATGGCGTTCATCTTCGGCTCTATTTTGTTGAAAACGCGAGGGCGACCTTCTGCCAGAATCAAAATGACAGGCTTTCCAGCTTTTGCGACCGCATTTGCCAAGTCAATCTGGGCATCTTCGAGCAAAATATTGTCAAAACTTCCCTCGTGTTCCGTGTAAGACGTTTCGCCCAAGCACAGCACGACAGCGTCCACGTTTTTGGCGGCTTCGGCGGCGGCTTCGATGTTGATAGGCTCTTTGAACGTGCTACCTTCCACGTAAGTCACGTTGGCAGCACCGATTTTTGCTTGCACCGCTTCGAGAATCGTATTTTTGTCCTTCGCCAATTCGTCGGCGATATTGCCCTGCCAAGAGTACGTCCAGCCGCCGTTCAGGCTGCGCATCGTGTTCGCGGACGGTCCGGTAACTAATATTTTTGCACTTTTGGCAAGCGGCAGAATATTTTTTTGATTTTTGAGCAATACCAAACATTCCTGCGCGCCTTGCAGGCTTTTGAGGCGAAACTCTTCACTCGCAAATTTCGGATAATCGGACGTCGGATAGTGTGTTTTTTCAAACAAACCCAAATCCATTTTCATTTTCAAAATGCGGCGCGTCGCTTCGTCAATCCGTGTCATCGGCACTTCGCCGTCTTTCACGAGCTGCACCAAGTAGTCGCTAAAACTAAAATCGGTAGGCACCATACTCATATCAATGCCCGCCATGACTGCTATTTTTACCGCTTCTTTGGGCGTTGCTGCCACATGGTGGCGTGTGTGGAGCAAGATAATATCTTCCCAATCCGATACCGCCACTCCCTTGAAATTCAACTGATTGCGCAATATTTCGGTCAAAAGATGTTTGTCGGCGTGCGAAGGAATACCGTTGCGCTCGCCCGAGTTTATCATAATCGAAGCCGCGCCTTCGTTGATAGCCGCCGCAAAGCCGGGAATATAATATTCGTGCAAGTAGCGTTCAGGCACCCAAGCGGGCGTGCGGTCTTTGCCGCTCAACGGCGCGCCGTAGCAAGTAAAATGTTTGAGGCAGGCGGCTACCCGAAATTTGTCCGCCATATTTTTGCCCTGATAGCCGCGCGTGAGGGCTTTTCCGAGTTCGGAACTCAAAAAAACATCTTCGCCGAATCCCTCCCAAATGCGGGGCCAGAGCGGATTGCGTCCCAAATCCAAGACAGGCGAGAACGTCCAAGGAATGGCGGAGGCGCGCGTTTCGTAGGCAGCTATCGCTCCCAACTCTTCCGTCAGTTGAGGATTCCAGGTGGCTGCCAAGCCGATTTGCTGCGGAAAAAGGGTCGTCCCCTGCGTATAATTTGCGCCGTGGATAGCGTCGATACCGTACAAAACGGGTATTTTTAGCTTCGTGTCTTTGGCTGCGTCTTGGATAGCGTTGATGATTTCGTGCCAACGCTGCTGGGTGTTGGCAGAGATTCCAGTGTTCAAAATAGAACCTACTTTATAGTCGATGACTGCTTTTTTGAGCTTCGGCATACTAATCGCAAGCGGCGATTTGAGATTGTACGGCTCGCCTTCGCAGACAACGTCAAGCGTCACTTGCGTCATTTGTCCGACTTTTTCTTCCAAAGTCATTTTGGAAAGAAGTATGTCAATGCGGCGGTCGGCATCATTTTTGGTAGGCGTTTGCGCGAAAATATTTTGCGCAGCAAAAAGCATTAAAAAAAAGGCGAGTACAAGATGTTTCATATTTTAAATGTTGATTTTTTTTTTTGAAAAATATGTTGCAAATATAATTTTAATTTTAAATTCTATAGCTGTTATTTTTGACGGACACAAAAAAGCCGCCTCGCCCAAAATTAATTCGGGCGAGGCGGCGGAAGGTTTTGGAGTAGTTTGTTTCTTTTTTTCTAAAAGTCATATCCCAACAGCATACCAAAACTGTACTGATTGCGGCGAACATCGGTCAAACCAAAAAATTGATAGCTGCCTTCTGCTGAAATATTAAAG
>JAYWGG010000259.1:0-15893 GCA_043778415.1 Saprospiraceae bacterium | reverse complement strand
TTTTCGTTACAACGCTCTGCGTTGCGCCTCAAAAATGCCTTGTTATTGATTGAATTTATTGGAAAAAATTAAGTACCTTATTTTTTCCTCATTCCTTAACGTTTCCTACATAAATTTAAAAAGATGAAATAAAAATAAAATTTTGAGCAAAGCTCCGCCAAAGCTTGGCAGATGCACAAACCCGATTATTTGTTTTTTAGGGACTATTTTTTAGTACAATATTTCGTAGTTGATGGTATCGTGCGCAGCGATGTAGATGGTATCACGCGGTGTTGTATCCATTCCATTTTTACGGATAAGCCATGATAAATCTACCTTTTGGTTTCCGCGCACCTGCCTTAGAGTAACGGTATCTATGCTTGTGCCATAGAAAATGTCTTTTCCTCCTCCCCCTCCCCAGGGTCCTGCAAGGCTAACTAAATCTTGACTATCGAATGGGCGGATATTTTTGACGTGCAGGCGTATCCACGAGTAGGGGTCGAGGGTGATGTCGTGTGTAAAGTCGGTATGAAAGTCATTGATGAGGTAGTCATTTTTATGGTATCCGTCGGCTTTCACAAAGACAATATAATTGTCTGTGCTCTCTCCGACGAAATTAAAATGATATTTTCCATCTGATTGCGTAGTTGTAGAGTCTATAATATTACAATATCCCCCACCCTGCCAACTGTAAGTACAGCCTTGTAGGCTCACCCGCGCACCTGCCACAGGCTTGTTAGTTCCATACGCCAAGATGCGCCCCTGTGCGATGGTGTTTTCCATTTTGCTTTTCGAGCAGCTCGCCAGCGCGACCGCTACCCACAGCATTAAAATTGTTCTTTTCATTTTAAAATTCTTTTTTTTGTAAAAAAATAGAGGCTTCGAGGAAGGGAAGTTATCGACACCTTTGAGGTGTCGGTAAATTATTACCGCAAAGTTACGGGTGCAAAAAATACGATTTGAAGTAAATTTCGATAAAAACATATATTTATTTTGCATATATTAGGAAAATTTTGCTTACACGAAGTTACCGCCACCTTTGAGGTGTCGGTAAATTATAGGTTAGGAACGCGTCTAAAATAAACTACTTATTTTTTCTTCATTCCTTATCGCGTCTTTGCCGCAAGATTTTTCTAATTTTGCGCCGCTTATTTTTACAAAAATATTTAGTTTTTATGTTAAAAAATGACTTTTATACTGTCCACGAGCTGACTACGCTGGCTCAAATGTCGGAGCAATTTCATTTGTTCCGACAGCTCAACGGTAGCGTTTCGCAACCCGATTACGAGCGAATGTTGGCAGACGAAATGATTCCGAGTGGCTACCGAATGGTCGGCATTTTCGACGGCGACTTCTGCGTCGGCATCTCTGGAATGTGGTTTGGCACCAAACTTTACTGCGGAAAATATTTGGAAGCCGACAATGTAGTGATTGACGAAAAATACCGCTCCAAAGGAGTTGGAAAAATCCTGTTTGACTGGATGGAAGCGGAGGGAAAACGATTGGGCTGCACACTTTTGATGCTCGACGCATACGTCGAAAATTTTCCAGTACACCGATTTTATTACCGACAAGGATTCATCGCGCGCGGTTTTCATTACCTGAAAAAATTGGATTGAGGTATAAAACGCTGTCAAGATTTTAGGATAAGTACTTGTGCATAATTACTTTTGTTTAAAAATCCTGAAGGGATTAAATGTTTATAAAATACAAATGCCCTATATCTGCGACCCCTTCGGGGTCGGACGCGATGTACCATATATTTTTTTATAAATGTTTGATGCATATTGCATCAGGTTGTAAAACTGTTTTTTTACTTAAACGCGTAGCTTCAATCTAAACGAACTGAAGTTACCGACACCTCAAAGGTGTCGGTAACTTATAATCAACAAATTACATATTATTATTTTTATTTACATGTTTCATCTGATATAAAAAATTACTATCTTTGTGTGTTGGCTTCTTTATTTGCAACAAAACGTCAGAATCAACGTAATAAGGAGGCTTATTTTCGAGCGACACAAAGACTTATTTTCCTATGGCAAAAATATTGGTAGTAGATGACGAAAGCGGTATCCGCAGAGTGTTCAAAGATATTCTCGAACACGAAAGTTATAAGTTTGACGAAGCCGCCGACGGCGCAGAAGCTGTCGCAAAGGTGAAGCAAAATAAATACGATGCCATCATCATGGACATCAAAATGCCCCGAATGGACGGCATGGAAGCCCTCGAACAGATACAAGAACTCGCGCCCGACACACCCGTGATTATGATTTCGGGACACGCCGACATAGAGTTGGCGGTGCAAGCCGTCCGACGTGGTGCTTTCGATTTTGTGTCCAAACCACTCGACTTGCAGCGGATTTTAATTACGCTTCGCAATGCGCTCGACAAATCCACGCTCATCACCGAAACCAAAGTGCTGAAACGCAAAGTGTCGCAGGTGAAAACTACGCTGCCCATCATCGGAGATTCGGCGGCGATTATGGACATAAAAAGTCAGATTGATACGGTCGCGCCGCTTGATGTGCGAGTGTTGGTGACTGGCTCCAACGGGACGGGAAAGGAACTCGTGGCGCATTGGATACACGAAAAAAGTATGCGCGCTGGCAAGCCGATAGTGGAAGTAAATTGCGCCGCTATCCCGTCCGAACTCATTGAAAGTGAGTTGTTTGGACACATGAAAGGCTCTTTCACAGGTGCCGTAAAAGACCACGCTGGAAAATTCGAGCAAGCACACGGCGGCACGATTTTTCTTGACGAAATCGGCGATATGAGCCACACGGCGCAGGCGAAAGTACTCCGCGCACTCCAAGAAAAACGGATTTCGCGCGTAGGCGGCGACAAAGAAATCGAGGTGGACGTGCGAGTGATAGCAGCGACCAACAAAGATTTGCTGAAAGAAATAGAGCGCGGAAATTTTCGAGAAGATTTGTATTATCGACTCGCCGTGGTCTTGATAGAAGTCCCGTCGCTCAACGACCGCAAGTCCGACATTCCGCTTTTAGTAGCGCATTTTATCCAAATGATTTGCAATGATTATGGAACCGCGCCGAAAAAAATATCGGAAGCCGCTCTCCAGCAGTTGGACAAAATAAACTGGACAGGCAATATCCGTGAACTTCGCAACGTGGTGGAGCGTTTGATTATTTTCAGCAGCCCGCACGAGATAGTAGAAGCCGACGTGTTGCGATATGTGACTCCCGTTTCGAGCGATTCGGCGAAAGCCAAACGCAACAAATTCAAAGATATATTTGCAAAATTCGATAGCGAAAGCGAACTTTTGCGCTATGTGTCGTCCGAATACCGTATTTTGCATGGTATGAAACCTGTCGCCGTCGGCGATAATGTGGAGTGGGAAGGAAAGTAAAATTAATTTTAGTTTTTTACCCGACTTCAAATATTTTCATAAAAATTACACCTAACCAATAAAAATGGTAGAAAAAAAAAGTAGAAAGACCATGCGCCAATGGACGAGCATCAAAGGCGAAAACGCTTGGACGATGTTCAAAGTGATGGCAGAATTTGTGGACGGTTTTGAGAGCCTCAACCGCATCGGTCCGTGTGTGTCCATCTTTGGCTCGGCACGCACCAAACCCGGAGACCCTTACTACGAGCTGGCGGTGCAGGTAGCGGCGCGACTGACGGAAGAGGGCTACGGCATCATCACGGGCGGCGGTCCGGGCATCATGGAGGCAGGCAACAAGGGCGCGTTTCAGCAAGGCGGCGTATCCGTCGGACTCAATATTGACTTGCCTTTTGAGCAAAATCACAACCCGTTTATTGACCCCGATAAGAACCTCAACCACCGCTATTTTTTCGTCCGCAAAGTGATGTTTGTCAAATATGCGCAGGCTTTCGTAGTGTTACCAGGCGGCTTTGGCACGATGGACGAACTTTTTGAGGTGGTGACTTTGATTCAGACCAAAAAAATCAGTCGCGTACCCGTTATTTTGGTCGGCACAAAATTTTGGGCAGGCTTGATGGATTGGATGCGCGAAGCGATGGGCGTACAAAATCACAATATCCACATCGACGATTTGGATTTATTTCATGTCACAGACAGTCCCGACGAAGTCGCAGAGCGCATCAACGCTTTTTATGCTGGCAACCAAGCCGACGGTGGCGAATTAGCCCCCAACTACGAACTGTAAGTAGTTTTTAGTGCTTAGTTTTTGGTTGTAAGTTGCCCGACTGCTAAAGCAGTCGGCTATTAATGCAGACTAAATAGGCGCAAGTTCTTACACTTAAATAGATTACATTTAATATTTGATATAATTCGTTGATTTTCAATAGTTTATGATGACTCAAAATTAAAAACCAAAAACTTATAACTGCTTAAATACTTAATTTTTAATTATTTATATTATTTAAAATAAAATACCATGTCTTTCAAACTTCCTAATTTACCTTACTCCTACGACGCACTCGAGCCACATTTCGATGCGCGGACAATGGAAATCCATCACTCCAAGCACCACAACGCTTACGTTACCAACCTCAACAACGCGTTGGCTGGCACCGAACACGAAAGCGATTCGCTTGAACACTTGATGGCAAATATCTCCAAAATGAGTCCTGCAGTGCGCAACAACGGCGGCGGTCACTTCAATCACTCTCTTTTTTGGACCATCTTGGCTGCCAACGGCGGCGGCACTCCGACTGGCAAAATAGCGGACGCAATCAACGCCGCTTTTGGCTCTTTTGAAGCCTTCAAGACAGCTTTTGCAGCAGCAGCTACCACTCGTTTTGGTTCTGGTTGGGCGTGGCTTTGTGTGTCGGAAGGAACGCTAAAAATTTGCTCCACCGCCAACCAAGACAATCCACTCATGGACATCGAAGCAGCTCACGGCTGCGGCGGCACTCCGATTCTTGGGTTAGATGTTTGGGAACACGCCTACTATCTGCACTACCAAAATCGCCGTCCAGACTATATCGCCGCTTTTTTCAACGTCATCAACTGGGAAGAAGTCACGCGTCGATTCGAGGCAGCATAGGAAAGACAGCTTCGGATTCAAGAAATTTGTCCGAAATTAGAATTATATTTTTATTAATAAATGATGTACCGCAACCTCGCCGAAGCCGTCGTGCGGGCGTTGGACGAAATATTTTTGGACGCTCGCCCTGCCGACAAGGTAATTGAAAAAATATTGAAGTCCAACCCAAAGTGGGGCGCGCGCGACCGTGCTTTCATCGCCGAGAATACTTACGAAATCGTCCGCCACCGCCGCCTGTTGTCATTCGCAGTGGCTGGCGCAGACGACGGCTGGGAGAGCGTCGGGGCGTGGAAACTTCTTGGTGTAAGGCAGTTTTTGGATAAAAAAATGCCTGAACTTCCTGCGTGGGACGAGTTCGCAAATATCCGAGCGGACGAAGTCGCCCAAAAAATTGACGAAGGAAAAAAAACTCGAAAAATTCATTTTTCGATACCCGATTGGATAGACGCAGTCGGAGAAAAAGAACTCGGAGCAGGTCGTTGGGAGCAGGAGTTGGCGGCGATGCAGCAAGCCGCTTCGGTCGTTATCCGCGTCAATACCCTGAAAATATCGGTGGCGCGACTGTCGGATTTACTAAAAAATAGAGATATTTTTACCCAAAACGTTCCGCTTGCGCCACACGCTTTGCGGCTCGAAAAACGAGCGAACTTGTTTGGATTGGAAGAATTTAAAAAAGGATATTTTGAACTGCAAGATGCTGGTTCTCAATTAATTGCGCCATTCTTGGACGCATCGGCGGGAATGAGAGTCGTAGATGCGTGCGCAGGCGCAGGTGGAAAAACACTGCATCTTGCAGCCTTAATGCACAACAAAGGCAGCATCGTAGCGATGGATATAGAGCAGTGGAAACTCGAAGAACTTCGCCGCCGCAGCCGTCGCGCTGGAGTCGGCAACGTAGAGCCGCGCCTAATCGAAGGCAGTAAAACCGTCAAGCGCATTCACGGCTCTGCCGACCGCTTGCTTTTGGACGCGCCTTGCTCGGGGCTTGGCGTGCTGCGCCGCAATCCTGACGCAAAATGGAAAATGAAAGTGGATTTTTTGGATAAAATTCGCAGTACGCAGCAAGATATTCTTCAAAATTATTCTAAAATCGTGCGCGTTGGCGGCAAAGTGGTGTATGCCACTTGCAGCCTTTTACCTTCCGAAAACGAACTACAAATACAACATTTTATTTCCGAGAACCCGAATTTTAGGCTGCTTGCGGAGCAAACTTTGCTGCCTTCTGTCTTTGGATTCGATGGCTTTTATATGGCTTCTTTGGAGCGAATAAAATAAAAAAATTGTTCATTCCTCACCGATTATCGAGCGACTGAGATAGTCATAGTAGGGTCGTAAGTGCCTTGTATGACGGGCGATTGGCGGTTGCCGGTGTAGCTGCGGACTTTGGAGTTGATGAATGTGTAGAGTTCTTGCACCGTCACGATGTGGTCGCCGTCGGCATCGGCTTCTCCTTTCAGTCCTCTGATGAGAAAATGGCTGAACACGCCTTGCCGCAAGCCACTGGACTCGAGCGAATTTTCTTCTGACTTGGAGGACATTATGAGCGCAGTGCCGGGCGAGGCTTGCGCCAAAGATGCGTAATAATTTGCTAACATATTTTGTACGTCCGTCCCGCGCGCAGCGAGTAAACTCCCCGAGTGGCAAGCGTCAGCGATGCAAAGTTTGTATTTGGCGGGACTGGCTTTGAGGGCGGCGGTGATTTCTTCGTGGGGCAATTTGTTGTTGGCACCGTCAAAGTCAATCGGTAAAAAAGAACCTTTGATGCCATGCCCCGAAAAATAAAGTATGACCAAATCGTTGCTGCCGGCTTTCATAAAAGTTTCGGTCATCGTCTTTTTGATGTTCGACTTGGTGGCTTCTTCGTCTATCAAGATGCGCATTTGCTCGTCGGGGACGGAGCCGCCTTCGGGACTTTTGAAGAAAGCATACATTCGGTAGGCATCGTCGTCGGTATATTTTAGTACCGGCATGTGGTCGTAGGCAGCTACTCCGACTACCATGACCCAAACTTTTGGCGCACGCGAATTGGCGGAGGTAATCAGCTCCGACTTGGGCGGCGTGTCCCTATCAAATTTTGGTTTTTCGGGTTTTATCAATTTTTCGGGTACCGATTTTTCTTCCGTACCATTCGGAATATCGCTATCGGCAAAATCGACATCTCCTTTATAAATTCCCTGCTCCCAAGTGCCTTCTGTCTTCGTTCCGTCGGCAGCGTAGAGTGTTCCGATACCTTGATAGCTGCCATTTTCCCAGTATCCTTTGTATTTTTCTCTGTTGGCGTAGGTCATCAATCCTTTGCCGTCAGGTTTGGATTTTTTGAATTGTCCGACGTAGCGATTTCCGTCGCGGTAGGCGAATACGCCGCTTCCGTTTTCGCAGTCGCCGCGCAAGCAACCGAGTTTGGATTTTGCTTCTTCGGGGGTAGCGGCGGTGGTTTCGGCGGGATTGCCGATGTATTCGCCACGCTTCCAGATGCCGACGGTTTTTTTGCCGTCCGAGTGGTAAATGCTTCCCTTGCCGTCCGAAAAGTTGCTTTTAAAATTTCCGATGTATCGGTCGCCGTTGGTATAAAAAAAAGTTCCCCAACCGTCGGCTTTGCCTGTTTTAAATTCGCCCTCGTACTTGCTACCGTCTGGAAAAGCGTACAATCCGAGTCCGCTTTGGCAGTCGCCGAGCAGGCAGCCGGCTTGAATATCTGTACCGTCGTCGGAGTTTTTGCTGAATACTGGATTGTCGTCTTCGTCCCAAAGTTGTCCTCTGTGCCAGTTGCCTTTTGCTACGGAGCCGTCTTTGTAAGTGCGTGTGCCTTTGCCTTCAGGGAATCTTGATTTCCACATTCCTTCGTATTTTCCGCCGCTTTTGTAGGCGCAAACACCGTAGCCGCTCACTTCGCCATCTTTAAATTCGCCCGTGTATCGGCTGCCACTCGGAAACGTGTAAGTTCCTTTTCCATTTCGGCAGTCGCCTGCTACGCATTGAGCAGCCGTATTTTTTTGCCACGCCATGCCTGCCAAAAGTAATAAAAAGTGGAGTTTCATATCGTCAAAATATTTTTATCATTGTACGGTTTTTGGGATTGTATGGTTTCACTAATTCTCAAACAGTCGTCACGTTAATGTACGGCTTCTGTTTTAAATTGTTGGGAAAGTGTATTTTGCATCGCATTTTCACATTTAATCCCTACATCTACACTTCCAAACGCCGATGCAAAGGTATTCAAATACCAGAATATTTTGAAATTATTTTGGGCTACAATATGCGCTCTAATTTCTTAAAATTGCTATCGGCATCTGGCTGTCGAAGTCGCCTGAAAGTACTGGACTTTGGGCAGTAGCTGTGTAACTCAATACTTTTTTGGACACATAGCCGTATATTTCGCTTACTGTTATGATTTTGTTGCGGTCAGCGTCGGCTTCACCCTTCAAGCCTTTGATGAAAAAATAACTGAAAACTCCCGCGCGCAGTCCTTGGTCTTCGAGCGAATTTTCTTCGGCTTTGGACGAAAGTAATAGTGCAGTGCCGCCACGAGTTTCTCCAAAAGCGGAGTACAATCGCTCTACGCCGTAGCCCGATGCGCTGCCTTTGGCGGCGAGCAAAGTCCCTGCGTGGCAAGCGTCGGCGATACAGATTTTATGTTTGGCACGGCTTTCTTCCAATATTTTTCTTACTTTTTCGTGCGAAAGGGCGGACGTAAAATGCCCGTCAAAGTCGGACGGAACGAATGCGCCGTCCACGCCGTGACCCGAAAAGTAGAGCATTACGACATCGTTTTCGTCTGCTTTCTGTGCGAATTGCCGCAAGTAGCGACAGATATTTATTTGCGTAGCGTCTTCGTCTATCAATACTTTTAGCTGCTCGTCGGGCAACGCACCGCCTTCGGGACTTTTCAAAAACGCATAAAATTGGTACGCATCATCGTCTGTGTATCGGAGCGAAGGCATCGAGTTGTAGCGTGCCACGCCGACCACCAACGCCCAAATTTTGATTTCGGGCGAGCTGACCAACACAGGTTTTTCGACGGGGAAATTATTTTTTATCGCAGCCGTCGGAGCGGTAGGATTGTTTGTCACGACGGGATTTTCTTCGCTCGGGTCTATTTCTTTTACGAAAGTGCCTGCCGACCAGTAACCGATTTTGGCTACTGTATTGTCTTTGCGGTAAAACATTCCTCTGCCGTCTTTTTTGCTGGCTTTCCATTCGCCTTCGTATCGCACGCCGTTGGGATAAAACATTGCGCCGAAGCCTTCGAGCCTTCCTTCTACGAAGTCGCCCTCATATTTTTCGCCGCTTTGATAGAAGTAAGTTCCTTTTCCTTGCGCCAGATTTTTGAGCCATTCGCCTTTATAAACGTCGCCGTTGGGGTAGCGAAATGCGCCGTAGCCTTGCATTTTTCCCTGACGGAAATCGCCCGCATACTGTGAGGAATTGGAAAATCGGTACACGCCTTTGCCGTTGGCGCAATCGCCGCTGACGCATTGCGCCGTCGCGCTGTTGGTGGAGAAAAGAAAGAAAATAGCTGCCGCTGCTACCATTACACACATTGATTTTTTCATAACAGACTGATTTTTAGGCTGTGAATAAATTTTTTCTATAATTTTTGTGTAAAGGTACTTTTCATAATTGCTGCGTCGAATGGATTGTGTTATAATTGATATTTGAGTTTAGAACGTCTGTTTGGGGTTTCTTATTTTGTGTTATACGGCGTTTCAGTCATAAGGTTTTGTTAAAATTAGGTCAAAAAAAAACTCCGCCGCGCATTCGCTGCTCGACGGAGTTTTTTTATCTTTTTTTGGCAAAAATTACTGAATTTCAATCGTCTTGTTGGACGGTTGTTTTTCTGCAAGTTTAGGAAGTACGAGGCTCAAAATTCCCTGCTCGTAGCTGGCTTTAATAGCTGCTACTTCTATCGAATCAGGCAACGTGAAAGCACGGCGAAACTCTGTATAACCGAACTCTCGACGAGTAAATTTTTCGCCTTCTGCCAAAGCTGTTTTTTCTTTTTTGACAGACACTACGAGTTGGTTTTTTTCCAACTGAATTTTGAAATCTACTTTCTCCAAGCCCGGCGCAGCCAAGTGAATCGCAAATTCGTTGGCGCGCTCCAAGATATTGACTGCTGGGTGACTGTTATTGAAGTCGCCGCCGACCAAATCGCCGATGCTGCGATTAAAAAACTCATCTGCCAAATTGTTCAAAATGTGTTTTGTGGGTGCAAAAGAATGGTACTTAATCATGGTTTTAATTTTTTTTAGTTTTTAAAATAATTTTGTGAAGTCGTTCAGCTTATCTCCGAAATCCTCACATTTCATATTTTGCAATCGGCGTACCAAAGTGATTTTTTTATTCTTTTGCGGTCAATTTTACAGTTTTTGGGTTAAAATACTGACATTTTGACAAATATTTTTATTTATACTGACAAAATGGCGGTTTAGGTTAATTTTTAGCACAAAAAAAAAGGCTTACATTTCTGTAAGCCTCTTTTTCGACGTGGGTCCAGAAGGATTCGAACCATCGACCCTCTCGGTGTAAGCGAGATGCTCTGAACCAGCTGAGCTATGAACCCGTCTTTTTTCTTTAGCGATTGCAAATGTACGAGCCTTTTTTGGATTCTACTAATTTTTTTTCATTTTATTTAAAAAAAATAATTGCCTTTCAGATTTATCCGAAAACCAGTGCTATATTTGTGCGCCCCAACCCAGATAAAACATCTAATGAATGAAGAAAAAATTAAGTACTGAATATTGTGGCGCAAAAGACAAGTCAGAATACAGTAACTTATTTTGGACGCGTTCCTAACAGATAAGGATATTTTTAATTTTTTAAAACTTCAGAATTATGCCAAATTTTTTAGACCTTGTCCAAAGCCAATTAGGCGGCGGTGTTATTGACCAGTTGAGCAAACAAATTGGGGGCGACCCGCAACAAACTTCGACAGCCGCCAACAGTGTGGTCGCCACGCTGCTCGGTGCGTTGAGCAAAAACGCCTCCACTACCGACGGAGCAAGCGCGCTCGCGGGCGCACTCGACCGCGACCACGACGGAAGTATTCTCAACGATATTACGGGATTTTTAGGCGGCGGCGGCGCAGCTCAACAAACGCCAACGGCGAATGGCGCAGGTATCTTGCAGCACCTTTTGGGCGACAAACTCGGCGGTATCACGCAAATGATTAGTCAAAACAGCGGACTCAACGCCAGCCAATCGGGTAGCTTGCTGACCAGTTTGGCACCGCTTCTGATGGGAATGTTGGGACAGCAAAAGCAACAAAACGGGTTAGATGCAGGCGGCGTTGCTTCCTTGCTCACTGGCGCAGCCGACCAACACGCTGCCCAAAATCCTATCATGGGCTTGGTGTCGCAGTTTTTGGACAAAGACCACGACGGCAGTATTCTCGACGACCTCGCGGGAATGGGAATGAATATGTTTTTTAAGAAATAAAAAACGCTGACGCTGTCAAGGTTTTGAGGAATGTAAAAAAACGAACCTTGACAGCGTTTTCTATTTTGTGTTCTAAAGTGCGTCGGGTGTGAGGTTTTTGGCAGGAAAATGACCTTGCGGCGCGGTAATCGACCAGCGAGTAAAATCTTGGTTGGACTGGAATCCGTAGCCCACGATGACCTCGTCGGGCTTCGTCATTTTGACAAATTTGGAAGACCGCACGTCGCCTTGTAGCTCGTTCCACACGAGTTCCTCCGTTTCCAATGTTTCCTGTTTCTTACTTTTCCAGACCACGCTGTCGCGGACATTGACTTGGTTTCGTTTGAGGTCGCGCATGGCGTATTTGGCAGTCAGAGTGCTTTCGATATTTTTTTCTTTATCAAAAAAATCAATCTTGATGCCTTCGGGAAACTCTTGACGGGGATTTTCTTTGTCTAAATAATTGAGCAGTCGAGAGCCGTTGATGCGCACTCGCACCACTGCCGAATCGCTGTAAAGTATCTCTACGTCTTTCGCCGTTTCGATAGCAAGTTGGTCTGCGGTCAATACTTCGTTGGCGCGCGCCAGCTCGTTGCCGTCGCCGCCACAACCCAATGTCGTGGAGATTAAAAAAGAAAGAGTCCCAAAAAATAGGTTGCGCATTGTATGGTGATTGGTAAATTGTGGCGGAACTAAATCGTAAAACACAACGTGAAGGTACAGAATTTAAGTATTCTTAAAACCCTTTTATCGTATGTTTTTTATTTCGCAGTCAATACATTCGGTTTTGTGAAAAAAATAACGACCTTTGTGAGTGTACTTTTTACACTAACTATTTTTTTAGTCCAATACAAACATAAAAAATGATAAAGATATTAGCCAATGATGGCATACACCCAGACGGAAAATTATTGCTCGAAGAAGCTGATTATCAAGTAGATACGGAAAAAATTGCTCAAGAAAATTTGCTTACCGCTTTGCAGGATTACGACGTAATCATTGTGCGTAGCGCGACCAAAGTTCGCAAAGAATTGATAGATGCGTGTCCGAATCTTAAAATCATCGCTCGCGGAGGCGTAGGTATGGATAATATCGACGTAGAGTACGCGCGCAGCAAGGGAATCGCAGTCATCAACACGCCTGCGGCTTCTTCGCAAGCGGTGGCGGAGTTGGCTTTGGGGCATATTTTTACGCTCGCTCGCTCGCTGCAAGTTTCTAATCGGGAGATGACTTCGGCGACTTTCAAGAATCTGAAAAGTAGCTTGTCGGGCGGTATCCAGCTACAAGGCAAGACTTTGGGCATTGTTGGGTTCGGGCGCATCGGTCAAGCGATAGCGCGCATGGCGTTGGGCATGGGCTTTCGGGTGCTGCCCATAGATCCTTTTATTGCGGAGGCGGAAATAAAAATTCCGATTTTTGGTCAAAAAAATATTAATTTTTCTATTCGCCTCCAAACCGAAAAGTTGGAGGACGTGCTGCCTAAATGTGATTTTTTGACCGTCCATATTCCGGGAGTAGATAAGCCCGTGATTGGGAAAGCAGAAATCGCAAAGATGAAAAAAACTGCATTTATTATCAATACTGCTCGCGGCGGCGCGATAGATGAGCAGGCTTTGCTCGACGCACTCAACGAAGGCAGATTGGCAGGTGCGGGTTTGGACGTTTTCACCAATGAGCCTACACCGAGCGAGGCGTTGGTGCAGCACGCGCGGATTTCCGTTTCGCCACACGTCGGCGCAGAAACGCAAGAGGCGCAAATAAACATCGGTACGGAACTCGCTGACCAAATCATCGCTTTTTTTGGGGACGATAAGTAAGGAATGTATCTAAAATAAATTACTCATTTTTTCTGCTAAATTACGCCCAATCACTGCGTTATTTTTTCGTTACAACGCCCTGCGTTGCGCCTCAAAAATGCCTTGTTATTGATTGAATTTATTTGAAAAAATTAAATACCTTATTTTTTCCTCATTCCTATGTTTATTTGACGATAAACACTTTTAATTCTGTAAATAATTGATTATCAATTATTTACAGAATTATTTAATCATAAAGTGTTCTGCAAAAATATTTAAACCCAAAAAAATCCTACGCTTGATTGGTGCGTGTGCCGCCAAAAAAACGCGACCAACCGAACCGAATAACAAGAAATAAGCCCGCGAAAATCAGTAGGGCTTGCGGAAATGGAAGGTAGGAAAAAACGTAGATATGGGTGCGGTCGATGAGCCACATAAAGGCGAGAGTGGCGGTTATCATTGTTATCAGACCCGATAGTTTTTGGAAGCCAGGTATTTGGTCCAAATCTACGTTGGCACGAATGAGCCACAGCGTGAGCAGCATCGAAACTACGGGTAGAATCTGCGTATAAACGTCCGTGTCAAAGATACTTCTGCGCTCAAAAAGGAAGAGGTAAATGCTCAACGTAACGGCGAACACGCCGGGAATACAAATCAAATAAATCAGTGTCGTGTAGAGGTATTTCCAAGGTGAAAGGTGTCCTTCGCCTCTGCCGAGCCAGCTCGCGAGCAGCGCGGTGAAAGGAAGTAAGCCAAAATATCCCAACAGATAAATCGGATTTTGTGCCAGAAGTTCAAACAGTTCGCGGAGGGTCATAAATTTTTTTTTGGCTTTTTAGGGGTAGTTTCTACGGCTCGGAGCGGTCAAAAACGTCGATTCGTGACTTCTGACCGCTTACCCAAATATCGCGCCCTCAACGTTGAGTAAGTTCTTTGAGTTGGCGACTAATCTCTGTGTCGTGGCTATTTTGCTGGTTGTGTTTCAGGCTCACATAGTCTGAAGTGAGGTCTAAAATTTTCCAAAGAATATATTTTTTTGCGCCCTCTTGGTGCAGACATCGGAACGAAAAATCGTAATAGCCGGGCATGAGCGCAAGGTGGTCTGGCTCTACCTTATAAAAATGAACTTCGGGACTTTCGGGAGCGAGCTGCAAAAGCGACGGAAAAATACTTTCCACAAAATGATTCCATGCTGTCACGGGTGCGTGCAGTAGGCTTTGGGTCGAAAAAAGTTTGTCGTCACTTTCTTCGATGCGCCCTTGCTCGTCCATAACAATGTGTTGGCAGTTGTCCGCATCAGAAAGAAAGTGACGTTGGTAGCGTTGAAGAAAGCTCATCTGCTTCAGATTACGTTAAAATATTGGGGTTAAAATTTGATTTATTTCAGCTCCGCTACAAATTCTTGGGCGAGCTGGGTGAAGAGGCTTTCTACATTCTCGCCAGTTTTCGCACTGGTCAGCACGTCCCAACTGATAGGCATTTCGGAGCCAAGTGCCTGCAACTGCTCGTCGGTCAATAAATCTTTTTTGTTGCCTACTACCCGAATGGTGGCGTGGGGAAGCAGATTGCGGAGATGCACCAAGTCGGTTTCCAAATTTTTGTAAGTGGTCGGGCGATTGAGGTCAAAGACATAAAAAACTGCCGCCGCTCCCAACAGGTACGAATTGGGAACTTTGTCCTGCGATACTTCACCAGCAATATCCCAGAGAAGGATAGATACTTCCTCCGTGCCTACTGTGACAGACTTTTTATTGACTTTTACGCCGATAGTGGTGAGGTATTTATCGCTGAAAGTTTCGTAGATAAATTGGTTGAAAAGTGAGGTTTTACCTACGCCGAAGCTGCCTGTGAGTATTACTTTTTTGCTAATCATTTTTTTGACTGTTATTAGTTAGTTTTATTTATTTTAGTTTGGTTTTTTACTATTGAAAAATTTTCCCAATCTTTCTGATATTTCGTGGTGGTTGGTTTGGTCATCGCTTTTTAAGAGCATTGCGAGTTCTTTTTCTGCAAAATCGAGCAGTGAATCCGACAGTTTTTCTTTTTCTGCCGCCGAAAGAGAGCCGCTCATAGCGACTGCGATGTAGTAGGAATGAAAATTTTGGATAAAAATCTTATACGTTCCGTACTCTATCATTTCCAAATCTTCTTTTTCGCGCTGAAAAGCGTCTTCTACGAATGATTTTATAGCCGTCAGCATACCCGCTATCACTTCGCTGTCAATCGTTAGGTGCAGCGAAGCACTGCCCATCAGCAGCCCCGAGTCGCGCTCGATGACGTATATTTCTTCAATAACAGGTCCATCTATCGAACTCAACAGCATATCGCCGCCGCTCACGCCGAGAAGTCTGTACCGAGTCCGCATCGCCAAGCCCCGAAAAGAAAAAATGGCGTTCATTCGCTCGTCAATTGATTCTTTCATCAACTGAAACTGGTAAGCGATGTATTTTTTTATCATCTTTCCGATGGTCGGATAGAGTACGTTCAGCAGCTCGTCTTGCGACGCTTTTATCTTGGCATCTACAATATTTTCCACCGAATTGCGAAATTCCTTCGGAAAATTTTTTTTCAAAAAATCAATGCGTTGCTCTACGATAGGAGCTACTTTTTCAGAAAATCGAAACGGGTCGTTGAGGATAGTTTGTATCTCTTTGAGTTCATCTCGGTCTTCTTTGAGTAAAACTTCTTTGAGCTTTCGCATCAA
>JAYWGG010000258.1:0-4601 GCA_043778415.1 Saprospiraceae bacterium | reverse complement strand
AGCTGACTTTGAGGCTTCACAACCAACTCGGGCAGACGGTTCACTCGCAAGCGTGGCGAGAGGAAAGTAGCACCCAAACCATCTCTGTGGCTTCGCTGCCGAGTGGGTTTTATGTGGTGTCCGTGACCAACGGCATAGAAACTTGGTACCAGAAAGTCATCGTACAGCGATGAAAAAGCTAAAAGATGCCAAAAAGAAAGTCCCAACAAGAGCTGCGCTCTTGTTGGGACTTTCTTTTTTTGAGCATAAAAATCCTCAAAAAAGTGTCTAAAATAACCCGCCTATTTTTTTTCCTTCCTTATTTCGCCGATAAAAAACTCTGTTCTGTCTAATTGCTGATTATTTTTGCAAAAAAATTAAGATTTTTACAAAAAATAATTTTATGCACAAAATATACATTTCGGCAGCACTTTTAGTGACCTTACTTTTTTCTCAAAAAACATTCGCGCAAATGCCCGCACTCGGCGGCAGCGCAGGTATTACGGGCTATATTTCTGGCTATTTGCTGGATTCTGTGACGCAAAAACCGATTGAGTTCGCTTCGATAGCGCTCTCGCCGAGCGGACTTTCCAAAATTACCAACGGTGAAGTGACGGACGAAAACGGAAAATTTAAAATTTCTAACCTCTCGCAAGGCGACTACGACCTCACAATGACTTTCATCGGCTATCGGGATAAAAAATTGACGAAAATAAAACTGACGCGCGAAAAACCCGACGCGTCGCTCGGCAAGTTATTTCTTTCCTCCAATACGCAACTGCTCAACGAAGTAGAAGTCGTTGGGCAAGCCGCACTCATCGAGCAAAAAGTAGATAAACTCGTTTACAACGCCGAAAAAGACGTGACCGCTTCCACCGGCGATGCCAGCGACGTGCTGCGAAAAGTCCCGATGGTGACAGTGGATTTGGAGGGCAACGTGCAGCTTCGCGGCAGCTCGGCAGTCCGTATCCTCATCAACAACAAGCCGTCAGGCATTATGGCAAACAGCGTGGCGGACGCAATGCGCATGATTCCCGCCAACCAAATAAAAAGCGTAGAGGTCATCACCAATCCTTCTGCCAAATACGACGCGGAAGGCACGTCGGGCATCATCAACATCATTACCAAAAAATCGAACATCGAAGGACTCACAGGCACCGTCAATGCAGCACTCGGCACTCGACTCAACAATCTCAACGCCAGTTTGAGCCGTAAGTCGGGACGTTTGAGCATCAACAGCAGCGTGGGCGGCAATTTTTTTGTTCCACAAAACGGCTACAATACGTTTTATCGCACCGACACGAGCAACGACACGACTCGCACGCTCTCCCAAAGCGGTACGAGCGGCGCATCGCGAGGCGGCGGCAGCGTCAGTTTGGGCTTCGACTACGACATCAATGGCTTCAACAATGTTTCCTCCACGCTCCGAGTCAATCGTTTTCTCAACCACAACGACAATGTAATAGGAGTGCTTTTTGCAGACCCGCGACTGACCACCAACCAACAATACCGACGCAACACCGTCAATGACTTCGCTATGACAGGCTTAGATTGGACTTCGGATTTTCGGCGGACTTTCAAAACTCCACAGCGCGAGTGGAGTGCATCGGCGCAGCTATCACACAACCAAAACAAGCAAATCTACGAACTCGACCAACGCAGCGACACGCAGTTTTTTTTGAACCGAAAAGAAAACAGCGACAACGTGAGTGCCAACGACGAAATCACGGTACAAACGGATTATGCGCACCCTTTCGGAAAATTAGTGACCCTCGAAACGGGCTTGAAAACCATTATCAGAGTCATCAAAAGCGATTTGAACTACAACAATGTGGACGCAAATGGCACACTTTTGCCCGATTTGATTCGCTCCAACCAGTTCAGGTACGAGCAAGATGTTTTCGCAGGCTACGCATCCGCTACTTGGAAATTGCCGAAAAAAATTGACCTCCGAACAGGTTTTCGTTTGGAGCATACCGAAATTTATGGCGATTTTCGGTCGCCCAACACGGAGTTTGCGGCGTTCCGCAATCGCTACGACAGCCCGATTCCGAGCATCACTATTTCAAAAATATTCAAAGATTTTTCGACCGCAAAAATGAGTTACACGAAGCGCATCCAACGCCCGAGTTTGTTTTACCTCAACCCATTCGTCAATGCCAGCGACCCGCGCAACATCAGCTTCGGCAATCCCAAACTCACGCCCGAACTTTCAGACGTTGCCGAACTTGGCTATTCGTCGTTCAGAGGTGCGGTGGCGTTCAGCCTCACGGGTTATTTTCGCTACACAAAAGATGTGATTCAGAGTGTGCTGACGGTGTTGCCGAATGGAATATCGGCTACCAGTTACCAGAATCTGGGGCATAGCCAAAATGCGGGCATCAACGGCTTCGGTTCTATTGCGGTGCTGCCAAAATGGACGGTGCGCGGCTCTGTGAATGTGTATTTTAGCCAGCTCAACGGCGTGGTGCAGAACGTGGCGACGACCAACGAGGGCTGGAACTACAACCTAACGCTGATGTCCTCGTGGCAATTCAAGGGCGGCTGGGCGGCGGAGTTTTTTGGCTTACTCAACTCGCGGCAGCTGACTTTGCAGGGGCGCAATCCAGCTTTCAATCTCGTAAATTTTGGACTAAAAAAAGAGTTTTGGAAGAAAAAAGGAAGTTTGAGCCTCACGGTCAGCAATCCGTTTGAGCATTACATCAAGTTCAAATCAGACCTAAAAGGCGTAAATTTTGTCCAAAATAGCGAAATCGGTATTCCTTTTCGCTCTTTCGGAGTCAATTTTACCTATTCCTTCGGAAAAGTGGAATTTAAAAATCCGATGAATAAGAAAAAAGGCATCAACAACGACGACCTGAAACAAGGCGAAAATAGCCAGTTCTAAAGCCACAAAGAAATGAATTACAAGTTACCGACACCTCAAAGGTATCGGTAGCTTCAGTTCAATTTTTAGCGGACAAGTCAGAAATTAAACAAAAAAAAGGAACGAAAACTGTCACGTTTTCATTCCTTTTTTTTATTTTATAGCAGCTTTTTTTATTCAGCTACTACCTCAAAGCTCACTTTGCCTTGCACTTCTTTGTGAAAATTCACGTCCGCACTGTAAGTGCCGACTTCCTCCACCTTGTCCGTGATGACAACTTTTTTGCGCTCTATCTCGATGCCGAGTTGATTTTTGAGTTCCGCTGCGATTTGCACATTGGTTACGCTACCGAATATTTTTCCGGTCGTACCCGCTTTTGCGCCGATGCGGAGCGTCATGCCCTGCAGTTTTTGCGCCAACACACGGTATTGGTCGAGCATTTTGTTATCTCTTGCTTCTGTTTGGCGCATCATGTTCGCCAACTTATTGCGGTTGGCGGTGTTTGCGACCAAAGCCATTCCTTGTGGAATTAAAAAATTGCGACCGTAACCGTCTTTCACAGTTACCACTTCGTGTTTGTCGCCTACTTTTTCCACATCTTTCAACAATATGATTTCCATAATATTATTATTTTTCTAAATGTTGTTGTTAGGTAAAAAAATTAAAAAAAGTGATGAAATTATTTAATTTTATTTCATCAAATCCGCTACATACGGCAGCAAAGCCAAGTGGCGCGCGCGCTTGACGGCGGTAGCTACTTTGCGTTGGTACTTCAAAGAGTTGCCTGTGATACGGCGCGGCAGCAATTTGCCCTGCTCGTTGATGAATTGAATTAAAAAATCCGTGTCTTTATAATCAATGTGTTTGATGCCGAATTTTTTGAAACGGCAATATTTTTTGCGATTGTTTCCGATGTTCGGATTGCTCAAAAACTTAATATCGTCCCTTGATGCCATGATATTTATTTTGAAAAAATTGTTTTAAAAATTATTTGAATGATTTTGTGACCGATATTTTTATGCTTCGGTCGTTTCTTCGGTCGCTGCGGCTACCACTTCTTGCGCTTCGGCGACAGGAGCGGTTTCTACAACAGGCGGCTCGATAGCTGCTGCCACTGCGACTGGCGCGGCGACTACTGCTGGCTCGACAGCTTCTGCAACCGGTGCAGCTACTGGCTCGACCACTTCTGGCGCAGCGACTACCTCTTTGGGAGCGGCTTCTACCCTTTCTGGTCTTTCTGCTCTCTGCGGGCGGGCGGGACGGCGAGCGGCTTCTGCGGCGGCTTCGTCTTCAGCTTTGGTGGTTTTTTTCGGTATTTTTTTACCGATTTTTCCGTCGCGCTTGTCTTGATTGTATTTTACGCCGAACTTGTCGAGTGAAATATTTAAGAAACGCAAGATTCGCTCATCACGCTTGAGAGCCAACTCGAATTTGGGCAAAAACTCTACGTTTTCGGCTTGAAATTCGACACAAAAATACGCGCCCGATGCGCGGCGATTGATAGGGTACGCCAATGGAACGATGCCTATCTCGTCCACATGGATGATTTTGCAGCCCGCCGCCGTCAGCATATCCTCATATACTTTTGCTGTCGCTTTAATTTCATCGCCCGACAGCACTGGGGATACGATGAAAGTTACTTCATACTGTTTCATGTTGAAGATAAATTTTGAAATACTTTTTTGTTAAAAAATTTTTTAGGGTGCAAAGGTAGCTTTATTTTTCGGTATAAAAAGTATTCGCACTAAATAATTAA
>JAYWGG010000257.1:0-16243 GCA_043778415.1 Saprospiraceae bacterium | reverse complement strand
AATGTGTTGAAAAAATGCTTAACTTACATTAAATTTGGTTCTTGAGGCGATGAAAAAAAAGTTATTCAGAAAAATAACGGGTACATAAAAAATCTAACATTGAATGTGTGCAATCTGCGAAAAAAAAAAAACTACCAAATAAAAATTTATGCTAAAAATATACATCAACGAAACTCCGCTGCTTTTGATGGACGAAAAAGAAGGCAGAACACGGATTTTGGACAGCACGAGCGACCGCCAAATGACGGCGCGCTACCTCAAAAAATCAAAAACCTTGCTCCAGTATGTGGATATGCTCGAAAAAGGCGGCAATAAACATTTGGACTCTGTGGGCATTTATTCTGACGATTTTTCGCTGTTGGTCAGCGATTTTTATGGTCTTTTTAGGCTAATCGAGGCGGCGGGCGGCTTGGTGCAAAACGAAAAAAAAGAAATTCTTTTTATTTTTCGGCGCGGCTGGTGGGACTTGCCCAAAGGAAAATTAGATGCCGACGAAACGCCAGCGAAAGCGGCAATCCGCGAAGTGCAGGAAGAAACGGGTTTGCGGCAGGTCGAGTTGGGCTCGGAACTCGTGACTACTTTCCACGTGTACAAGGAAGGTAAAAAACGTATTTTGAAAAAAACATATTGGTACGAAATGCAAACGTCTGATATTGAGTTGATTCCGCAGGCGGAAGAAGACATCGAAAAAGCTGAATGGATAAGCGTGGAGGATTTTTTGGCTACGCCCAAAAAAGTGTATGCCAATATTTTGGAGGTTTTGGAGGCTCGAGACTACTAAAATTTAGCTCATTTTCGACCAAAACGCTCATATATAAGACCAATTTTTTACCCAAAAAGCCAAAAGTTGTCGTACTTTTGACCAAATTTTTTTACAACCAAATTCAACAATGAAATCAAATATTTTAATCGCAATCGGAGCGGCAGCCGTTTTTTGCCTCCAAAGTTGCAACAGCAATCAAAAAACTACATCTAAAAATTCTGAAACCGCCGACAAAACGACGCGCAGCAAATTTTTAGATCCTTCTTTCATGGATACTACGGTGAAAGCGGGCGATAATTTTTGGCTCTACGCCAACGGAGCGTGGAACAAAACGGTCGTCATCGAACCGACCGAAAGCGGCGTGGGAGCGTTCAATGACCTTCGCAAACACAACCGCGAAGTAATGAAAAATCTTTGCGAAGCAGCCTCCAACAGCAAGGCGGCGGCTGGCACAGTAGAGCAAAAAGTAGGCGATTTGTACGCAAGCGGAATGGATACCGCAGCCATCGAACAGCTTGGCTATCAGCCACTTACGCCAGTTTTGAACGAAATAAACGCCCTCGCCGACAACAAAGCGGTGTTTGCATTTATCAACAAACATCATGCGATGGGCGACGGAACGCTGTTCAATTTTTATGTCGCTCCCGATGATAAAAACGCAGCTATCAACACTTGCATTTTTTCTCAAAGCGGACTCGGACTGCCCGAAAAAGATTATTATTTCTCCAAAGAAGCGAAAATCGTGGAGCAACGCAAGGCGTACTCGGAATATATCGCAAAATTATTCCAACTCACAGGCGACGATGCGGCAAAAGCTGCCACCAATGCTGCCTCCGTGTTGGCGTTGGAAACCAAGTTGGCAGGCGGACATTTTGGAAACGTAGAACTTCGCGATCCCAACAAAAATTATCACAAAATGAATAAAGCGGGTCTGAAAAAATTAGCTACAAATTTGGACTGGGACGCTGCTTTTGTGACATTGAAAATTACGCTGGATTCTTTCGTAGTCAAGCAACCGACTTTTGTGCAGACCTTCGGAAAAGCCCTCGCGACCGAAAAAGTAGATAGCTGGAAACAATACCTTCGCTTCCACGAAATATCGGGCGCGTCGTCCTTGTTGAGCAAGGAATTTGACGAAGCGCATTTCGATTTTTACAGCCGTACTTTGAGCGGTCAGTTGGCTCAAAAGCCACGCAACGAAAGGGTCGCGCTCTTGGTCGATGGCTTGTTTGGAGAGGCACTCGGGCAGCTTTATGTGAAGCAATATTTTACCGACGCTGCAAAAAAAAGAATGATGGATTTGGTCAATAATTTGCAACAAACGTACAGCAAACGCATCGCTCAACTCGACTGGATGAGCGACGTTACGAAGGTGAAAGCACAAGAAAAATTAGCTACTTTTATCAAAAAAATCGGTTTTCCTGACAAGTGGAAAGAGTACAATATAGAAGTCAAACGCAATGATTATTTTGGAAATATGATGCGCAGCAACCAGTTGGAGAACGATCGAAACTTGGTAAAACAGGGCAAGCCAGTAGATAAAACCGAGTGGGAAATGACTCCGCCGACCATCAACGCTTATTACAATCCGCTTTTCAACGAAATCGTGTTTCCGGCGGGGATTTTGCAGTTTCCATTTTTCGACCTCAACGCCGACGATGCTATTAATTACGGCGGTATCGGAATGGTCATCGGTCACGAAATAACGCACGGATTCGACGATGAAGGTTCGCAGTACGACAAAGACGGAAACCTGAAAAATTGGTGGACAAAAGAAGACGAAACAAAATTCAAGGCAAAAACGGCGGCGGTATCCAAGCAATACAGCGGATTCACGGTGCTTGACAGCGTCCATGTGAATGGCGATTTGACTTTGGGCGAGAATATTGCCGACTTGGGCGGCGTTACGATTGCTTTTGAGGCGTTCAAAAATACGGAGCAAGGCAAGAAAAATGCAAAAATAGACGGATTCACCGCTGAGCAACGCTTCTTTTTGAGTTTGGCGCAAGTCTGGCGCATGAAAAACAAAGATGCTACTATTTTGCAGCGCATCAAAACCGACCCGCACAGTCCGTCTATGTGGCGCGTGAACGGTCCGTTGGAAAATTTTCCGCCATTTTATGCTGCTTTCGGAGTGAAAGAAGGTGACAAAATGTATAAATCAGAAGCCGACCGAATTAAAATTTGGTAGTGTCGAAAGTTATATAAAAAAATCTTTCAGCGAAAAGCTGAAAGATTTTTTTTATTTTATGATAAAATTTTTTTGTAAATTTGTTTACGAAATTATAAAAATGAAAAAAAAGGCGCATTTTTTTCTGAACGCTGTCCGAGAAATACGGGTAATTCTATTTTTGTTCGTCATGCTTTTAAGCGGTATAAATTTATTTTCACAAGATGAAAATGTGATGATATTGACGATGTTAGGTGCTTTACCGAAAGATTTGAGTGAGGCGGACATTGAGTTTTTTAAAAATTCAAAGGAAATTCCCGATATTGAGTCCTATGATATTATTGAAATAAACACGCTAAAATTACTTCGTCCTGATGGAAAAATTACACTTCAGTTACCTAATGAGTCTGAAAGTTATACTTTTACAGAAAAAAGTATTGAGTACAAAAATGTATATAACTACTATTGGTATGGCGAAGACATCAATAGTATGGGAAATAACGCAACATTTTCGGTTTCGGAAGGACGTTTGTATGGAGATATAATGTGGAATGACAAATTTTATATGATTTATCCTATTTCCTCAAAATATAGTTTGTTAGTAACGCCCAAATTAGTTACTGCGGGGCTATGCGGCAATAGTTATCAGAATACTGAAAATACAAGCGAGAACCTACAGAATGACTGCCCACCAAGCCTTAACAGAAATCAGGGGTGTTTTACTTCCGATATTGCTTCAAATCCGTGCGGAAATGCCAACGATATAATTTTTGGACTTTTTAATACGGAAACCTGCAATCCGACTGAACTTTTTATCGGAGTTCCAATAGAATTGGTGACTTGTTCGGGTATTCATCACTATGATTTTGCATATTCTTTAAACGGGCTTGACTATACGACTGTTTGCAACCACTCCACTTTTCCGTATTGTAATTTCAAATTTATACCTTATTTAGCAACTGGAAAAATCGTTTCTGTAAGAGTAACACTGTACGCTTCAGGTAATGATATCCATTCTTATATTAAAGATTTTACTCCTCCGTGTCCTCTGCCTCCCGATATAGATTTAAGTAGCCGAGTCAGAAAAGAGCTTGAAGACAGCACAAAAATAGTGATACCACCGACTCAAAAAATCAAAGTATATGATATTTTGGGGCGAATCCGCTACGAAGGAACTTGGGTTGAATTTGAGCGCAATCGCAACGATTATATTGGTTTGAATATCATAACCTATCTCAACGAAGGCAGCGAAATAATGAAAGTAAATAAAATATTCTACTAAAACCAAAGAAAATTAAAAGTGACCTACGAGTAGCTTACTTTTAATTTATGGATTCTATCCGCTCGGAGTGAACCATCAGCACAAAAAACTGTTCATAAAATTAGTTTATTTTAGCTAACTTTGCAGTCGTGTTATCTTAAAGTTTAAGTTTTATGAAAAAAATCCATTTAATCGGTGTTATCGTCATCGCTGTTGCAGTCGCCGTGTTGATGTCTGCGGCAGGCGACGTGGCGACGTATTCAAATTTTGAAGATGCCAAAAAATCGGGCGAAAAAGTAAAGGTCGTCGGCGTGCTTTGCAAGGACAAACCGATGGAATATGACCCCAAAATTGACCCTAATCGCTTCAGTTTTTATGTAAAAGACCCAAAAGGGGAGGAGCGAAAAGTGATTCTGCTGGCTGCCAAGCCGCAAGATTTTGAACTTTCTGAACAGATAGTTGTGACAGGCAAAATTCAAGAAACTGAATTTGTTGCGTCCGATTTACTGATGAAGTGTCCATCGAAATACAAGGACGAAGAAGTGTATATCAAAGGAGAACGCAAGTCTTAACTGTAAAAAAATACAACCTAATTTTCAAAAAATTCCATAACATGAAGGTTGCTTGATGTTATGGAATTTTTTATTTTAATCATAAACTGTTGATTATCAATGAATAAAATCGAATATATCGGCGAACATTTGTTACCCGGTCAGATTGGACATTTTCTGATTGTCTTGGCTTTTGTGGCGGCTTTGCTTGCTGTATTTGCCTTCTGGAAAGCCACTCAAACCGACGGCAATGCAGAAAGTAGAAGCTGGCTTCACATCGGACGGGTCGCTTTTGTGACACAGGGCGTGGGTATTGTCACAGTAATGGGAATTATTTTTCATATTATGACCCAAAAATACTACGAATACCAGTACGTCCAACTTCACACCAACGACGAGTTGCCTTTCCGATACATTTTTGCAGCGTTCTGGGAAGGGCAAGAAGGCAGCTTTTTGCTATGGACTTTTTGGCATATTGTGTTGGGAATCATACTGTTATACAAAGCAAAAAGTTGGGAAGCACCAGTTTTAGCGACTTTGTCCGCCATACAAGTCATTTTGATTTCGATGATTCTCGGCGTTTATTTTGGGGATATAAAAATTGGAAGCAATCCGCTTATGCTTTTGAGAGATGTCACAGAAGCACCAATTTTTAGTAAATCTAACTACGTCAGCCTCATCAAAGGAAACGGACTGAACCCGTTGCTCCAAAACTACTGGATGACTATCCACCCGCCTACGCTTTTCTTGGGTTTTGCGTCCACATCTATTCCTTTTTGCTTCGCAATAGCTGCGCTTTGGACGAACCGCCACAGAGATTTTTTGACAAAAGTAATGCCTTGGGCGTTGTTTTCGGCTGCGATTTTGGGTACGGGGATTTTGATGGGTGGCGCGTGGGCGTATGAGGCGTTGAGTTTTGGCGGCTATTGGGCTTGGGATCCCGTCGAAAATATGTCGCTCGTCCCTTGGCTTATTTTGTTGGCAGGAATTCATACGAATTTGATAGCAAAAGTGACAGGGCATAGTTACAAAAGTACCTATATTTACTATATGCTGACGTTCATTTTGATACTTTATTCGACATTCTTGACGCGGAGCGGAATTTTGGGCGACACGTCCGTTCATGCTTTCACGGAGATGGGATTGGAGTGGCAGTTAGTGATATTTATTTTTGTTTTTTCACTGCTCGGCATTTCTTTATTTTTTGTTAAAAATAAAGAAATACCAGTAGTCACAAAGGAAGAAAGTGCGGACTCGAAGGAATTTTGGATGTTTATTGGAACTTTGGTGCTGCTTTTTTCGGCGGTTTTAATCACTTTCACGACTTCAATTCCCGTTTACAACAAAGTTGGGAAAGCGTTGGGTTTTGCACCTAATTTCAGTTCTCCGATTGATGCGGTCGGACATTACAACAAATATCAGCTTTGGATTGGCGTTTTTATGGGCTTATTATCAGGGTTTTCACAGTATCTGCGCTTCAAGGAAACAAAATTTGCTAACCATTGGAAAAAATTTATACAGCACACAGGGATAGCCGTAATAGTATCGGCAATATTGACTTTTGTGACATCGTACTGGATACAATTATTTGCGTGGCAATACTGGATACTCGCTTTTACGGGTATTTTTACGATTGTCACAAATACCGACTATATTTATAATTTTTTAAGGTTCAATATGAAGGCTGCTGGCTCTGCTTTTTCGCACATAGGTTTCGGACTTATGATAGTCGGCATCATGGCATCAGGACTGAACAAAATGTTTATCTCGACCAACCGATTTGCACAAGAAGGACTGATAGAGGGCTTCACGGAAGACGACTACAAAAAGAATATTGTGCTGCTAAAAGGCAAACCTATGCTCATGTCGGGCTATGAAGTAACTTACGAAAAAGACAGTATTTGGGGGCATAATCGAGAGTTTAAAGTCAATTATAAGAAAAAAACACCCACTGGCGAAACGGTCGAGGAGTTCAATTTGTTCCCAAATATTCTGTATGATAAGGAGTTCAAAAAAATTGCTGCGTCCAATCCTTCGACCAAACATTATGTCGAAAAAGACATTTTTACACACGTTTCGTCTCTTCCAAAAGCGGAGTTGGATATGGATTATGCCAAGCAAATTGAGGACAGTTTGAAGTACGTTTTTAAGGAAATTTTGCTCGGTGAAACATACAAAACGAATAAATACTCTGTCACAATAGACTCAATATTGCGAAATCCAACCAACAAAGATTATAAGCCAGAAGTCAATGATTTGGTGGTAGGAGTGATGGCAACAGTCGAAGACTCGGCAAAAACTTTAAAAGAACGCGTCACCACGATGTTGATGCTTCGCGGAGCGGATTTATATACTTTTCCGGCTACTGTGACAGATTTGAAACTAAAAATAAAGTTAGACGAAAAAATGTTCGAGCGGACTTTTACGCCCGAAAGTTCTCTCAATTATAAAGAGTATATTTTTTCGCAGGGTCAGGCGCAAAAAGTCGGAGATGCAGAAATAATTTTTGAGAATTTTGATAAAAATCCTCAAAATGTGAACTATAAAAAAGAAGAAAAAGACGTTGCCGTAGGCGCAATGCTGTCCGTCAGAAAATCAAACCAAACCTATCGTGCCGAGCCAATTTACATAATCCGTGGCAACGAACCTTATAATTTGAAGTCTGAAATTGGTGAGTTGGGCTTGCATTTTAGGTTCGCGGGCATAGACCCGAAGTCGCAAACTGTGACATTGGCAATCGCACAATCCGCGCCAAAAAATCCAAAAATTCCGCTTCAAATAGCAGATAACCACGATTCGTCAGAGTTTATAGTAATGGAGGCGATTTTGTTTCCGGGTATCAATTTATTCTGGCTCGGAACTGTTTTGATGATGTCTGGTTTGGCGTTGAGCATGGTTCGCAGAATCAAACCGACGCTATGAAAATCACGCTAATCGGTGCAGGAAATCTTGCGTGGCATCTTGGCAGTCGGCTTCACGAAGTAGGGCTTGACGTGGTAGAAGTTTTTAGCAGAGAAGAGGAAAAAGCCAGAGATTTGTCACAGGCGATTGATTGTAAATATGTCACAAATTTGCAGTTAATTAATAAAACATCGGATTTGTATATTATTGCTGTTCCCGATTCGGCTATTGCGGAAGTGGCGGAAATATTGTCAAAAAATATTCCCCAAGAGGCGTTGGTCGTGCATACATCTGGCGCAACGCCGAGCGTGACGACTTTGGGTACTTTTTTTCAAAATTATGGAGTTTTATATCCTTTGCAGTCTTTTTCAAAATCAAATAAACCAAATTTTTTAGAAATACCTATCTGTATTTTTGCCAATACCGAAATAAAGTTAAAATTAATTGAAATAATTTCACATAAAATTTCGGATAAAGTTTTTTACACCAACGACCAAAAAAGAGCCATTTTGCACTTGGCGGCAGTTTTTGTCAATAATTTTACCAATCATTTGTTCCACATCGCGGAGCAACTTCTCGAAAAAGAAAAAATTTCATTCGACTTATTAAAACCGCTTATCGCAGAAACAGTCCGAAAAATAGAACTTCAAAAACCATATTTGGTCCAAACTGGACCCGCCAAACGGCACGATTTTGTAACAATACACTGTCACGAAGAGCTACTAAAAAGTAATAATAATTTAGAGTATTTGCAGATATACAAAAGCATCACAGAAAGTATATTGGGCGACGTACGTTAATTTAGAAAAATGTTTTTACCCATTTATAGTAAATAGACGTATGATTTTTTTATTTTTGCGGTAGCATTGGCGTTTATCACTAAAACTACTATTTAATTTGTCGGACAGCATCGTCATTATTCCAACTTACAACGAAAAAGAGAACGTTGCAAAAATGCTCGAGGCTGTGTTTTCGCTCTCCAAACCATTTCATGTCTTGATTGTAGATGACGGTTCTCCTGACGGAACGGCAGATATAGTACGTCACAACCAGTCGAAATTTCCAAATTCATTATTTTTACTCGAAAGAAAAGGCAAACTCGGCTTGGGAACTGCCTATATTGCTGGTTTTCAGTGGGGTTTGGAGCGGGATTATGAGTACTTTTTTGAGATGGATGCCGACTTTTCGCACAATCCCAGCGACTTGCTAAAACTTTACGAAGCCTGCCACGACCAACACGCCGATATGTCGGTAGGCTCTCGGTATGTGAGGGGCGGAAAACTCGTAAATTGGCCCCTCGACCGCATCGCACTTTCTTACGGAGCGTCGCTCTACGTCCGTTTTATTACCTTGATGCCGGTCAAAGACCCTACTGCGGGTTTTGTTTGCTACACGCGTAAGTTGTTGAAAACCATTGACTTACAAAAAATTCGCTTCGTAGGCTACGCCTTTCAGATAGAAATGAAGTTCGCAAGCCGAATGTTGGGATTCAAGATTGAAGAAGTGCCAATCACTTTTACAGAACGCGTAGAAGGTGTTTCTAAAATGTCCAAAAATATCATTCGCGAAGCAATTCTTGGCGTTCTTCAGATGCGGTGGAAGAGTTTTTTTGAGAGCTATCGAAAGAATTAAGCACTCCAAAACGGAGCAAAAAAAGTCACAAATCTTGTAAATTTTTTATTTTTAACGCTTTACTTTTAAAATACTTTCTTCAAAATACAATTTTTTTTATATTTTTTTGCCATTCTTGCAAAATATTATTGGGAAATACGAAATTATTTTGTACCTTTGCAAACTAATGAATAAATTTGAAGCTTTGGGCTTAAGCCCTAACATAGTCGCTGCTCTGACAGCCAAAGGTTTTGACACGCCTACTCCCATTCAGGAACAAACTATTCCGATACTTTTAAGCGGCAAACGCGACGTGATTGGGCAAGCCCAGACAGGTACCGGCAAAACCGCCGCCTTCGGACTGCCAATCCTCGAAACAATCCAAGCCCACCAACCCAATGTGCAGGCATTGATTATGACTCCGACGCGCGAGCTTGCGGTGCAGGTGCGGGACGAAATAAAATCCATAGCTGGCAACCGCGACCTGAAAATCATGACTATATATGGCGGCACTCCGATTTCGGCAGAGCTGCGGGCGTTGCGCGAAGGCGCAGACATTGTGGTCGGGACTCCCGGACGGATTATTGACCACCTCAAACGCAAGTCGCTCGTGGTTTCGGAACTCAAATTTATGGTCTTGGACGAAGCGGACGAAATGCTCAATATGGGTTTTTACGACGATATTGAAGAAATTTTGACCTACACCAATGCCGAAAAGCAGATGCTTTTGTTCAGTGCCACGATGCCCGACCGCATTTTGACGCTGGCGAAAAAATATATGCGCCCCGGCTATCAGGTCGTGACTATCAAAAAACAAGCAGTAACAACTGACCTCACGGAGCAGATTTTTTATGAAGTCCGTGACACCGATAAGTTTGAGGTGCTGTGCAGAGTGATTGACAAAGCTCCCGCTTTTTACGGCTTGGTTTTTTGCAACACGAAAGCTGAAGTGGACGCTATCACGGCGAAACTGAACGAGCGCGGGATTCGGTCGGAGGCGTTGCACGGCGATATTTTGCAGTCGCAGCGAGAAAAAGTATTGAATAAATTTAGAAAAAAATTAGCGACTGTTCTCATCGCTACCGACGTGGCGGCGCGTGGCATTGACGTTTCTAATGTCACACACGTCGTCAATTTTGATATTCCGCAAGACCCAGAGATTTACGTTCACCGCATCGGGCGTACCGGTCGCGCTGGCAACACGGGCATTGCGATTAGTTTCGTTTCTCCCGCTAAATTGCGCAAGCTGCAATTCATCGAAAGAATGACCAAAACGCAGGTAAAACGCGAAAAAATACCAACTATTCAGGACGTAATCAATGCGAAAAGAGAGCGTTTGCAGACTCAACTCGAAGAAATCATCGAGTCCGGTAGCTTTGAAACTTACTTGCCGATTGCTCAAAAACTGTTAGCCAAGCACTCGCCCGAGTCCGTTGCGGCAGCTTTGATGCACTATTCGTTTGGGCAACAGACGGAGGAAGACTTGTATTCCGAAATCAGTACGCCGCCCACTGGCGCGCGCCGCGACCGTGAAAGCAGCCGTTTTGCAGACCATAACAATGGCGAAGAAGTCACGCTTTTTGTCGCAGTCGGTAGAAACGACGGCTTGAACCCACGCAAATTGGTGGAAATGATTTTTGACAAATCGCGTGTTTATGGTCGCAACATCAACAACATTCAGATATTCAATAAACATTCGCTGATTTCGGTGCCGCCGCAAGCTGCCAACACTATTTTGGAAGCCTTCGCGCCACGCCGCAACCACCCGCCGTTGATTCGTATGGACAAGGGAATGAACTAAAAATGATAATTTAGAAATATATTTAAAATAAAAAAGTGTGTCTTTCAGAATATTATTCTGAAAGACACACTTTTTTATTTTGCTATTGTACCAATCAAAAAAATCCTTTACTTTTGCTGAAATTATGTTTTTTCACACAATAAAGCGACTTTTTGAAGCGTTTTATTACAAAATATCTGTAAGAAATGAAATATAGCCAAACCATCAAAACGATTGTTGTCTGTTTTTGCGCCCTCGCCCTTTTCGGCACTTTGAGTTCTTGCAACAAAGGCGTAGGTTGCCCCTCTAATTTTTCACTAAAAACTATCATTTCGATAGCAAAATAATTTTCAATGAATTGGAATATTTTAGATAAAGTCGAGCAGTTGGACGCTATCCGCCGCCGCTCTCATGAAGTTCCGTGCCTAATTTTTAAGCACAGCACCACCTGCGTCATCAGCGTGACCGCCAAGCAGCGTATGGAAAGCGATTGGGACTTCAAAGCCGACGAAATAGAAGCCTATTACCTTGATTTGTTGCAGTTGCGTCCCATTTCTAACGCAATAGCGAGCGATTTTGGGGTGCATCACGAGTCGCCGCAGATACTACTTATCCGCAACGGCGAGTGTATTTACGATGCGTCCCATCTCGACATTCAAGTTTCCGAGATTCGGGAATACTTGGAGGGCGTAGCAAATTAGGCTTTGCGGAGGTTTGTTATTTTCGCTAACAAACGAAAAAATAGGTTCTATTCACGAAGTGAATAGAACCTATTTTGTTTTTAGAAACTGTCAATTTTTTAGAAATAACCCAAAAACGCCCGTCACAAAATCACTTCTTTTGCCCACGTGTTTTTGGCTTCTTATACTTTATTTTCATCTGTTCCTTGCGCCGAATCTTGTTGTTCACTTTTAGGTTTTTGGCTATTTTTTCGTGAAAAGCGGGTCCAGACTCTTCTTTTTTATCCACTTTTACCAAAATATTTTTCATTTTCACCTTCGGAAGCTCGTCTTCGGTCAAAATATCGGAAATTACCAAATCGGTCGGCAAATCCAAAATCGGCACTTCGTAACTCATCAACGTCTGTATTTCGTCCAAGTATTCCTCCTCTTTGGGAGTCACAAAAGTGATAGAAATTCCTTTTTTATCTGCTCGTCCGGTGCGCCCAATCCGGTGAATATAATTTTCGGGAACGTCGGGCGTGTCGAAGTTCAGGACGTGCGTGACTTCCGAAATATCCAATCCGCGCGCAATAATATCGGTCGCAATCAGAATTCTAACCGTTCCCGCCTGAAACTGTTTGACGGCATTGAAGCGAAAATTTTGGTCTTTATTGGAGTGGATTACGCCCAATTCGGTAGGAAAAAAAACTTCCAAACCTTCATAAATATCGTCTGCGAGTTTTTTGGTAGCCACAAAAACCAGCACTTTCGAGAACTCTATTTTATTGGACAAAATAAGTTTCAACAGGTTGATTCTGGTATTAAAGTTCGGAACTTTATAGCTTTGTTGGATAATATTTTCGAGCGGCGTACCCGTCGGAGCAGCTTCGATGAGCTGCGGCGTATTGAAAGAATCTTCGATAATGACCGCCACGCTCTCCACCATCGTCGCCGAAAACATCAAATTCTGTCTTCGAGGCGGCAGCAAGTCCAAAATTTGTGTAAGTTGAGTGCGGAATCCAAGATTTAAAATTTCGTCCACCTCGTCAATCACCAATTTTTTGATGTGCTTCAATTTGAGCGAACCCGTCAAAGTCAAGTCAATCAAGCGACCAGGAGTAGCCACCACCATATCTACACCTTTGGCGACTTCCGCAATTTGAGTTTTGATATTCACGCCGCCATACACACCGACGACCGAAAAATTCATGTAAGTTGTCAAATTTTTGACCGCCTCTACTACCTGCGCCACCAACTCCCGAGTCGGCACGATGACCAATATTTGCGGATGTTTTTCATTCGTAAAATTCCACAAACGCAGACACGGCAGCAAGTAAGCGAGGGTTTTGCCCGTCCCCGTCTGGGCGATACCCACCATATCGCGCCCCGACATGACCACCGAAAAAGCCCTTTCTTGGATAGTCGTCGGAGTGGTATAGCCCATATCCGTCAGCGCGTTGAGCAACGATTTGTTCAAATTTAATTCGTTGAAAGTCATAATTTTTTATCTAATTTTCTGCAAAGATACTTTATAAAAAGGCAAAAACGAACTTTGTTTTGAAGATTGGGATATTTGCCACCGCCGAAATGCAAATATTGTGTCAAAAATACACAAAGCCACATTAAATGTTAAATTTTTACTTTTTTTGAAAAATAAATGTGAAAAAACTTGACAGTTAAAAATAAAAGTGTAACTTTGTATTAGGTCTGCAAACTCAAGGAGTGAAGACGAAAAGAAAATGCGCCATCTATTCGTTTCTAATCAACGATTTTTACAACTCAACAAACCAAAACTGCTTTTTGTAATTTATTTTTTTAATTATTAAATTTTTAAATCATGCAATTAGTTATTTCAAAAACATCGTTCAATTACCCAAAACATATTATGAAATATAATATATGGGGGGGGGTAATTCCCTATCTTTCTTCGCTTTTACTTCTTCTGTCCACAAATAAGTTGGATTTAGACACTTTTTTAGCAATAGAAAATAGCCCAAAATTTGTCTTTCTGGTACATCTTCTAAAATGATTTCCACCATATTATAAGGTGGGAGTACCAGAAACCACCTCCAAAAAAGAAGTAAGGCGCAAGTCAATGTGCGTTAATGTTTGACAAAACTATTTTATTTTATTATTATGTACAAGAAAATTTTAATTTTTATTTCGCTTGCGTTCGTAATTGGTTGTCAAAAGAACGAACTCAAAATTGCAAGTACTGACTCTTTTACTTGCCCTAATAAGGTAGTTACCGAAAGAGATGGTACGCCTGTTGTTCAGGTGCTGGATAACACTCTTGTTTTTCAAAGTATTGAACATTACAATCAAGTTAGAGAGTGGGTTCAAAGTACATCAGTTTCATCTTTAATGGCATGGCAACAGAGCTTGGGCTTCAAGTCATCTCGCTACTACTATGAAGAAGCATTCGCACAAAATTGTTGTCCCGATGAAGAGGGAAATATTGAACAGGTTGCGACACTTTACTCGGGAAAAGTCATTTATGACTCAATAGAAAAAGATATTAAACCATTATTGCCTTTTTTGACGACAGGTTGGCTCGTAAACTACAAGGGTGACTTCAGAGTTGGTCAATCCTTGGTTCGTTACACTTCTAATTATGTAATTTCAGTCATTGACGGCAGTAGTAGTAAGTTAGCTAATGCGTTATTAAATCCAGTTGATGACGTTGCAAACGGAATTTATGTACACCCGACGGAAGTTGCTAATCGGAGAGGTTGTTGTGCTTTGAATCTGAATGCGCCGAGCGTGAGTAATGGATCTAAAAGAATAAAGACGGCATCTATCAGCAATTTGGACGAATCATTCTCGGTTTTTGTGCCAAACTTTGGTACTTTGTATAATGTGATTTTTACTTTTAAGGGCTATTTTCATCATCAAAGGAAAACTTGGTTTGGCTGGACAGTATGCCAACGTACTAAATGGGATTATCGTGTAGGAGAAGTCGCAAGACTGCTAAATATTCCTGCTAACTGCCAGTGTACTTCAGTTGGTTTTGTAAATCCCAAGACAATAAACATAGCTGGTATTAGTGGTAATGAATGTAAGTACGACTTCGAGCAGCAAGTATTCTCGTCACTTAATGTTACGCCTGACGTTTATTGGAAAATTGATTTGTGCGTTGAAGAAATTTGGCTAAACACTAAAGCACTCGACAGTAATCTCTTCACTTCAAATCAATGCAAATGAATTTAAAAATAAGAATGTTAATGAGAGTCACTTTGTTGATTTCGTCATTTGTAGTAACCACGAATGCTTGGGGACAACTTCGGCTTGGTATATGTGGCGGTCTTGCTTTCAATTCTCCTATATACAAAGATGGACAAGGAACACAGTCGCAAAGTCTATACGGAAATGCAGTAGGCGGATATGCAGGATTTCGACTTCAGTACCACTTGAATAGACGTTTTTCTATGACGAGCGAAGTATCTATTCAAGTGCTTCCGTACACAAATAAGTTTATAACGGGTCAGTTTTATCCCAACTATCTAACTTTGAGCGTCTTACCCGCTTATGCTATTTCTACCAAAGCAATTATTGAGGCGGGAGTGGGGAGTGGGCTTACGCTGGCAAGCAATTTTGAAAATAGGAATAATAACGATCCTTTATTACTATGCGTCTTGGGAGTGAGAATCCCCTTTGATAGGTGGGGAATATCTTTGCGTTACTATCGCTTTATTCGACCACTGCATAAGCAATCAACTATTCGTAGCGAAACTACTTTTAGTAGTCACGGTATTCAAATCGGTGCTACTTATGATGTTGTTCGATGATAAAACTATGATGCCAATAAAAGTAAAATTGTTCAATAATTTTTTCAAACCCTACAAGGACATCGGTTAGCAATAGCCCGATGTCCTTGTTTTTAAATATAACAACGATGAAAAAAATAATAATTTTTATATCAGTAATACTGTGCTTTTTGGGCTGCCAGCGAGATGAATATTCCCCTAATAGTTCTGAAAGTTGTGACGTAAGTTCTTTGGTAATAATCAATCCTAATTCTCGTGATTTGTTCAAATATGTTATCAGACCTGACACCGTTTCGGTATATGGTAATGCTAATGCTATCAAGTCAGTACCCGGTCAAGGCGAAATAGAATGGATAGGAAAAAATTCAATTACTAATATACTATCCTCTGGTGAGTACTATTTGTTAATGGCAAACTACGTCGATACTACTTGGAGGGATTTAGAGTATTGGGCATTTTTAAGGGAAAATATCGGTATTAGATTTTATCCATTTTCATGCAAGAAGCAAAAAATTTATGACGAAAGCGCCTATCTCCTTGACAATTCAAAAAATTATTCGCGATATATTCTTTGGGCGGATGATGTCCTTGATGCCGAATGGTATTTAGATACATCGGAAGACAATTATATACAAGTGACAAAATTAGATAAAAATACAAAAATCGCCGAAGGAGAATTTTTACTTCACTTCAGGATTAAAACAAAAATCACAGGAACAGGAAATACCTATTCAGATAAAGTTAATTTTAGGTGTGGTCGGTTCAAAGCTAAAATTT
>JAYWGG010000256.1:0-16255 GCA_043778415.1 Saprospiraceae bacterium | reverse complement strand
AAAATCCTTCGTAAGTGGAGCATCATTGACTGGTGTGCATACAACGACTTCCAATCAGGAAACGTGAACAGAACTTGGAGATGGAACTATACACAAGTTATCAAAATACTCAACAGTACAGCTCCAAACTTTACATCAGGTTGCCAAAACCAAGAGTTTTGCCAAACTCCTGTAAATTGCGCTCCAACACCTATCACATTGGCAGTAACTGCTACTGATGATTGTACAGGTGCAGACGGTATTGACTACAGCTATACTATTGATCCATTTAACGACGGTTCAGCACCGTTCATTAGTGGAGTCGGTAGCTCAATAACAGCAACGTTCCCTTTTGGTACGCACAGAATTACATGGTCTGCAGAAGATGGTTGCGGTAACGTAAGAACTTGTACTTATACTTTCAAAGTAGAAGAGTGCAAGAAGCCTACACCAATCTGCCACATCGCATTGGGCGAAATCATGCCTTCAACAGGTATGCTTCCAATCTCTGCTGCACACATCAATAACACAAGTTATGACAACTGTGCTGTACAGTACATCAAAGTAAGAAGAACAGACAGCGGCGCACAGGCTTGTATTCCAGACGCTCGTATTCCTAATCCACCAGTTGCTACAGGTAACGCTTCTGCTGACAAAGCAGCATTGAACGCTTGGGCACAACAGTGGTTAGTAAATGCACAATCTGACGGAAGCAACGCCGATACGGTAATATTCACTTGCGACGACCGTGTATGCGGTGGTGGTGTAGGAACATTAGAATTGTGGGTTGGAGATAACAACGGCAACTGGGATTATTGCTCAACTGCTGTAACACTTCAAAACAACATGAATGCTCCGGGTTGTGATCAAGGACCGGGTGGTACAGGAACGATTGCAGGTGATGTTCATACAGAATTAAACGCAATGGTAAAAGATGTAACTTTGAAAGCTACTTCTAATAATCCGATATTGACGGCATTGACACAAACAGCAGGTACATTCAACTGGTCAACGGTTTTGGGTGGTACTTATACAGTAGTTCCTGAAAAGGACATGAACCCAACGAATGGCGTAACTACTTATGACTTAGTAGAAATCAGCAGACACATTTTAGGCATCAAATTACTTGATTCTCCATACAAAATGATTGCTGCTGACGTTAATAAGTCTGGTACAATTACTACTTTTGACATGGTACAGTTGCGTAAGTTAATCTTGCGTGTAGATGCAAACTTTACAAACAACACTTCTTGGAGATTTGTGAATGCAGCTTATGTATTCCCAGACCCAACGAATCCGTTTGCAAACGCATTCCCTGAAACAGTTACAGCTAACGTTATACCAAATGCAGTAGCAACAGCTAAATTCATGGGTGTAAAAATAGGTGATGTTAATAACTCTGCAAGTTCACAAGACCTTTTGGGTACAGAAGAACACAACGCAGTAGGCGATTTAACATTCAATATGAACGACGTAACAGCTAAATCTGGCGAAACATTCACATTCAATGTGAAAGCAAAAGATTTATCTGCTGCACAAGGATACCAATTCACAATGAACTACAACCAATCTGCAATGGAATTGGTAAATGTAGCGAAAGGCGAATTGAGTGACTTGACAGAAGCTAACTTCGGTATTATTGCTGAAGAAAGCGCAATCACTACAAGCTGGAACGGTAAGTCAGAAGGGGTAAATCCTGATGCAGTATTGTTCAGCATGACATTCAGAGCAAAATCTGACTTGCAGTTAAGCAAAGTATTGAGCGTAAGCAGCAAAATAACGCGCGCTGAAGCTTATACAAAAGCTGGTGAAGAATTGAACGTAGTATTTGCGTTCAACGGTGCAAATGGTACAACAATCGTAAGTGAAAACTTTGAATTGTTCCAAAACACTCCGAATCCAGTAAGAAACGAAACTGTAATCGGTTTCAACTTGCCAACTGCAACAGCAGCTACATTGAGCATCTTCGACGTAAGCGGTAAATTAATCAAAACAGTAGAGGTAAATGGAGTAAAAGGTTTCAACCAAGTAACTCTTGACCGCACTGATTTTAAAGGTACAGGCGTAATGAAGTATCAATTAAAAACAGCTAACAACACGGCTACGAAATCAATGATTATCGTAGAGTAATAATTGACAGCAATTAAGAGCGAGAAAGAGTTTGAAAGGTTCTTCTGAATCCTACAAACTCTTTCTCTCTAATCTCTTTTAGAAATGTGTCTAAAATAAATTACTCACTTTTTCTGCTAAATTCGACCAATCACTGCGTTATTTTTTCGTTACAACGCTCTGCGTTGCGCCTCAAAAATGCCTTGTTATTGATAGAATTTATTTAAAAAATTTGAGTATCTTATTTTGTCTTCATTCCTTAATTGCCTTACAAACAGTAAAGAATTTGACCAAAGCCCGTTTTTTAAGTATTTTTTAATACTTTAAATCGGTTTTTGGGATGGCCTCTCATCAGTCTCTGGTGGGGGGCTTTTTTGTTTAATTCAACCCCAAAGGGGATTCATTTTATTCCATTGGAATAGATGAATCCCCTTTTTTGGGTTGAGGAACTACTAATTTGTTATCGTCATTTTGCGAGTTGCGGTAGAAGCCGCAGAGCGCAACTGGTAGTAAAGTAATTTACCGTTGGCGGACAAATCATTTTTATTGATTTTGAAGGCATTATAACCTTTTCCAAAATCACCTTTTACGGCATAAAGCGTTTTGCCGTCAGTGTCAAAGATGGTCAAAGTAGCTTCGCCCGACTCTGGCAAGTTGAACCCAATCGTAGTGTTTTCTTGAAACGGATTGGGTTCGTTTTGGTACAACTCAAACCCATTGGCGATGCTGTTGCTGCCGTCGCGGTGTTGGAATTTTAAATCCATATCGAGCAAATCAGTATTTTGGTTGTACGCCTCGGCAGCCGTATAGCGAGAGTTGAGCGATAGCGCGCGACTCAAGCTGATATCTGTATTGGCACGAACCACGATACTGAAAAGTGCTTCTTTGTGCGCATTGAAATCAAGAGCTTGGTTGCCGTTCCAGCTGGCGGTAATTGCGCCTTCCGAAAGCAGCGATAAGCCAAAGTTTTCTTTGCTCAACGAAGAATTAGTTGTTTTTAGGTCTATAAAATTAATCGCGGTTTTATCAAAATTCAAAGTAAATTGATAACCTTGTACTGTTGGGACAGCCTCTCCTTTAAAGTCAATGGTATAAGTTTCGCCTGCTTTGAGCATTTTTTCCGCCGTAGTGAGGTGGAAAGTGCCGACTGCATTGTGTTCCTCTGTGCCTAAAAGACTATTCGGAGTGGCAGAATTGTTTACGTCACCGATTTTGATACCTACAAAATCGGACTGCATATCATGGTCGAGATTGCTCACGGACATGACTTCGGGGAAAATACTTGCAAACGGACTGGTAGGGTCGGAGAAAACGAAATGTTTATCCACGAAACGCCAAGACGTATTTTCAGTAAAATTGTCATCAATGTGCAAAATCAATTTGCGCAGTTGCACCATGTCAAAAGTAGTCACTGTTCCCGACTTGTTGATGTCGGCAGCGATGATTTTGTAAGGCGACGAAAGTGGCGCAATACCCAAAATATGTCTGCCGATAAGCACCAAATCGTAGGTAGTGACTCCATTGACGGGGTTCAAGTCTTTTTCGGGTGTCACCGTGTAGCTGCTGCCAGTCGGTAAGCCCAAGAAAGAGAAAACTCCAGACGGTCCCGTAAAGAACGAATTGCTATTGCTCGTGACATTTACTTTTACTTGCTCTACATTGTCACCCATTTCGGTCTGCACCAAGCCTGCGATGTTGGCACTGCTGGCAGCAGGCGGTGGAGTACAACCATTGAAATTCGTGATAGCTACTTGTGTTTCGCAGTAATCAAAATTTCCAGCTTGGTCAATTACATACATTCTTACAACAGCTATTCCATTGGATTGCAAATCGCAAGGAAAGATATTGACGAAAGTAGGCAACGAAAGCGGGTTCGTACTAACAGGCGGTATGACTGGTGTTAGGCAACGTTGATTGCTTGGGCTTATTGGTAGCGATGGATTGTAGTTAGGATTAGCACTTCTCTGATACGCCAATTCTAACCTGATTCTCAAATTTGAGTTGGAAGTACAATTATCAAAGCTATTGTTGTTGAAATGTGCGCTATCCAAACGCACCATACAAGCTGGCGGCATCATCAAAGCGGTAGTCGCTACAAAGCACACAGGCGTAGGTTTTTTTCCGTCGCGTACACGGATTACTCTCGACATTGTCGTTACGTTTCCGCAACCGTCCTCCGCCGTGTAGGTAACCGTATAGCTACCAGCACCTACGGTAAACGGTCCGTATCCTGAAACTGTAGCTCCACCTGCGCCCAAATTACTGGACACAGTAACTGTAACAACTGGGCTACAATCAATCGCAATCGGACGAATAAGCTGCAAGGTTGCACTGCAATTCGCATCAAGAATATTGACGATGGTATCTTCTAATACGGTGGCAAAGACAGGAGCGGTATTATCCACTACCTTGATGGCTTGTGTATATGTCCATCTGAATGTGCTGCCCGGAATATTTGCTTGGCACCAATCTATGACTTTCCAAGTGCGAAGGATTTTGTAGCACGCCGCACCCGAGTTGTTGATGTTTTGAACAAGTCGGAAAGTATCGGCTTCAACACCTACAAAAATTTGGTCGCAACTGCCTGAAATAATTAATGGTCTGCCAGTAACATTAGGACTCAAATTACCTGCAAGACAGTTTGCGCTGGTAATAGTAGTATCGCGGGGCCAAATAACGCCGTCCGTAGCATCTGCATTGGTAGCATCAATGTCATTGATGTAAAATGGACGCGAATTTTGAACGGTGATAGTTTGCGTAGCGGTCGCTGTGCGTCCGCCTGCGTCGGTCGCTGTAAAGGTACGAGTTACGACTCCTGTGCCGCAGCTGGTCACGGTAGAGGTAAATATCTGCGAAACACTGACAGTACAGTTGTCAGAAGCTACGCCGTCCAGACCAACATTTACACTCGAGTTTACGGCTGGTATTTCATAAATATTTACCAAAACTGGGTTTCGGGTCTGACCATTTGTGACGACCGTACCGAAATTAGCGTTCAAAAAAGGAACTGTCAATCCCGGATTACTTTGAAGGATATAGCTGCCACAATCTACGGTCACGCTCGGAGGAGCAGTAATAGTTGGGGCGACTTTGTCTTCCACTCTCACATTAATCATACAAATATTGCTGTTGCCGCTGCAATCGAAAACACGCATGATTATCATGCTGTTGCCGATGTCGAGGCAAGTAAAATCAATGAATGGTTTGAAATCTACATCGGTTTCACCCACCATGCGGCGCACTTGGAATACATTCGATAGGCAGCAGTTGTCCATACTTCCTTCGTCAAATACATTCGCCAAAACGTGTGACGCAGTAGCAGTTGTAAGACTGATAGAAGTATTTTGGCGACAGATAGCAACTGGCTGCGTCAGGTCACGGACTTGAAGCGGGCGAGTAGCAGAACTAAAATTGCCACATTGGTCGGTAGCACGATAGACGATGGTAAAATTGCCAGCAGGAACGGACGCATTGGTAGTACCAGTATTTCCAGTCAAATTCACGGTTACGAGAGTGCTATCAGGTAGTAGCGGCTGACGAATCAAGACTACACTTGCAGTGATAGAACTAATTTTTGAGCAAGCGTCCGTCACCAAAATATTTGGAATAGTAACAAATGCAGCGCAAGAACTGAAACTCGAAGTAGCTCTCAAAGTATCCGTTTGCAAGACATTGATAGTCGGTGGCACGGTGTCTAATACAATAATAAGTTGGTTCAAAATAACCCAAGTGTTGGCACAAGCATCTTGAATCAACCAAGTACGAGCGATTTTTTTCGTATTTGCGGAGCATAAAGTATCTACCACATCAGAATAAACCACATTGACGTTGCAGTAAGTATTCGGACGCAAATCCGTAGTGTCAATGTATGGATTAGCAATAGTGCCATAAGGCGGCGTGTTGCTCGTCGGAATCAATAACTGTGGATAGCCAGTTAAAGCGGGCAGAGGATTGACCGAGCAGTTGTAAAATGTATCGTTGTCCACATAAACCAAAGATTGATTGATAAGCGGACGATTCACTGTAATGGTTTGGACGCAAGAAGCGGTATAACCTGAATTGTCTGTGGCGATGAATGTTCTAAAAATAGTATTCGTAGGGCTGCAAAAACTTCCAGACACAAAATCCGAGTGAATGATAGACCGAATACCCGAACAATCGGTTGCAGTTGCATTTCCTAACGCCAAAATAGTTGTATCTTGACCGCAGTAAATACTTACATCTGCTGGGCACGTGACAGTCGGAGGAGTTTTGTCTTCTACGAATACAGTCGCCATGCAAAAATTTCCAGTACAATTATTGAAAACTTGAGCCATCAAAGTTTGTCCTACATTTGCAAAAGTAATAATATTATTGGGTATGATTACGCCGCCATTGGAGAGTACCAGAGTGTACAAACTCGAAAGAGAAGTATCAATCGCCGAAACGGTACGGGGTGTTAAAGTATCCATACACGTACCCCGTATAGAAACATTTACATTGAAGCAGTTGGGTAAAGTCGGTGCGCCGACTGTCACAAATACGTCATACGGTAATCCCGGACAGCCGTTGGCGGTCGGGGTGATGGTGTATTTGACGACTGCTTTGGTAGTAGTAGATGAATTAGTGATTGTTTGAGCGATAACTGCACCAGAACCACTACTGAAACCGGTTGCAGAGCCGCTCATCAAAGAAGCTACCCAAGTAAAAGTAGTCCCAGCCACAGAGCTTGTTAGTTGGATGTTGGTACTTCTTGTGCTGCAAATTACTTGACCGTTAGGAGTCGCAATTACATTCGGAACAGGACGTACTGTTACTACTGCTGTTCGTGGCGTACCACTGCAACCGCCTGCGGTCGGAGTGATGGTATAAGTAACCGTTTCATTAACCGTCCCAGTATTTACCAACGTTTCGGCTATCGGAGTTCCCGAGCCGCCTGACGCTGTAAAACCAGTTACATTCGAGGAGCTTCCTACTCCTGACCATGCGTAGGTTGTCCCCATCATTCCGGTAGATTCTGTAAGAACGATATTGGTAGGTACTCCAGAGCAACGCGTCTGTGCAGTAGGTGTCACGACTACAATAGGACTTGGATTGACTGTAATAGTTACGTCCCTGAACGTACCGACGCAAGTACCAATTTTTGGTGTTACACGATACGTCACAGTACCGACCGCCGCACTTGAATTGGTAATAATGTCAGATATTGGAGAAGACCCGCCTGTCACGTTTGTATTTCCAGAAATAGTCCCTGTAATAGAAGACGCCCAATCGTAAGTTACGCCAGAAGGCGGAGTAGATGTAATAACGACATTCACGGATTGCCCGCCACAAATCATGGCAGGAGCGGCAAGTGTGACAGTTGGAACTGGATTGACCGTGATCACTACATTAGCAGGTGCGCCAACACAGCCGTTTGCACCAGTCGGTGTGATAGTATAAGTGACTGTTTCGACGGTTGTACCCGAGTTTGTCAATGTGTTCATAATCGGAGAAGTCGTACCAGAAGCCGCGTTACCTGTAAGGGTAGCTGCGCTCGAAACTGAAGTCCAACCGTAAGTGCTACCTGCGAGTTGGTCTGTAAAAGTGATATTGGTAATGCCGCCTGAACATAAAGTTACATCGGAAGAAACCACCAATTTTGGTGCAGGATTGACGGTGACAGTTGCAGTGACGGGTGTTCCCGGACAGCTATTTGCCGTAGGCGTAACGGTGTAAGTAACGACTGCGCTTGCTGTGCCAGTATTTACCAGTACGTCTGTTATCGGACCCGCGCCTGCGCCATTCGCAAAACCAGAGGCGGTTGGCGTGGTGTTGGCTGCTGTCCATGTGTAGGTAGTTCCAGCTACTGCATTCGGATTGGCGAGTACGACATTTGTTGCCATGCCGCTACAAATAGGAGCGGCAGGAGTTTGAGTCGCCGTTGCATTTGGAATAGGTCTTACTGTTACAACCACATTAGCGGTGTTGCCTGCGCAACCTCCTGCGGTAGAAGTGACAGTATAAGTCACTGTTTCGACGGCACTGCCGGGGTTGGTTAGCGTTTGGGCAATAGATGCTCCTGAACCAGCCGAAAAACCCGCAACCGCACCAGTCCCAACTGCCGTCCAACTAAAAGTTGTCCCTGACGTTGCGTTGAGTTCAGAAAGTGCGATAGCGGTCGTGCCGCCACTGCAAAATATTTGCGAGTTGGGTGTTGCTACGGGTGTTGTACGTCCCAAAACGGTGATTGTAAACGTAGATGGCGTTCCCGACGGGCATTCATAAGAAAGGGTATAAGTACCCGCTCCTGTCATACTTGGCGTAAAGGTTGCATTGGTAATGTTGGGCGTACCCATGGTATATCCTGCGGCTGGGATAGGCAGAATCTGCCAAATTCCTGCCGACCCGCCTGCGCAAGGGGTAGCCGTCAGATTGTAAGTAGCGGGGTCGGTGCTACAGACGGTAGCACCCGAAACTAAGCCACCACTACTGGTTATTTGCGCCCAAGCGTTGTCGCCTATCGCCAAAATAAGACAGAAAGCAAGCGCGATTTTGAGCCAAAAACTTCGAGCAGACGGCGGCAGTATCCAGTTGGACGAAAGCGCATCGTGGCTCGAAAGGTTAGTAAATGAATTTATGTTTTTCATATTTTTTGTTAAAAATAAAATAAATTTGAGAATAGGGGAGTGAGGTGCAGTCTAATGCAAATTGGCTGCACAGCTGCACGAACAAATAGGTTTTCAGGTAAGGTATGAAATGAAATCAATTTCATTTCCTTCCGAAAGTATATTGTTGGATTTTGATTCGTATAGTTTCGCCGGAGGGAGCCGCACATCCCAAAGGCGGCATCCCAATCCGGACTCCCGAAACTATAAAATATCTTCATTTTCTTAACTCCTCCGCACGCTCCAAAGGTGAAATTTTGTAATATTGCTACTGCAAAAACTCTTGCCTTTGGAACGTTTGAGAGGGGTATGGAAAGTATTACTCAATGATAATCATCTTCTTGGTAGCGGTGTTGGTAGCGGTACTTAACTGGTAGTAAAGTACGCCCGTTGCGTCCAATTCAGATTTGTTGATGTTGAACTCATTGTAGCCTTTTGCGAAGCCATTCGTCCAAGTTTTTAGCGTTCTGCCTGCTGCGTCCATAATGATTAGCGTAGCGTCGCCTGCTGTTGGAAGATTGAACCCGACCGTAGTTTTGCTGTTGAAAGGATTGGGTTGGTTCTGATACAACTCAAAATTATTAGCACTTACTACGCCTGTTGATTTATTGAATTGTAAATTTACGTCCAATAATTCGGCTTGTGTGTTGTAGGCTTCTGCTGCCGTGTAGCGTGAGTTGAAGTGCATTGCGTTGCTCAAAGCAATCGCATGATTGACTTTGAAAGTCAAGCTAAATAATACTGCTTCGTCTTTTACGGAGGTCGCTGCGCCGTTCCAACTGGTAGTGATTACGCCTTCATTTGCCATTGTAGTTCCAAAATTTTCTCTCGTCAAGCCGTTCAGTTCTCCTGTTTTTACATCTGCGAATGTCAATGCGTTGGCATCAAAATTAAGCGTAAATTGAAATCCTTGCGCACTGCGAAGGTCTTTGGCACGGAAATCAACGGTCACATTTTCGCCTGCTTGTAGAGATTTGTCTGCTACGTTGAAGTTGAGAGTGCCGACGGCGTTGTGTTCTTCGGTACCAAGAAGTGTGTTAGCGGAAGCGGTTGCATTTACGTCGCCGATTTTGACTCCTACGAAGTTAATCGCATCGTTCATATTGGCAGCCGTCACGCTGTGCGCTTCTGGAAACTGACTTGCAAACGGGTTGCTCGGATTCGGGAACACAAAGCTTTTATCCACAAATCTCCATGAAGTATTGTTGGTAAAGTTGTTGTCGATGCGTAGAATTAGCTTGCGCAACTCTACCATATCCAAAGTTGTAATCGTACCTGACTTATTGATGTCGGCAGCAATCATTTTGTACGGGCTGTTGAGTTGCTCAATACCCAAAATGTGGCGACTCATCAATACCAAATCGTAAGTAGTTACGCCGTTAAGTGGGTGCATATCTTTCTCTGCATTGACGGTATAATTACCAGTGTTGGGGAGGTTGAAGTTGAACGCACCATTCGCTCCTGTCATAAAAGGCAGTGCGTTTGCCATGTCTATGCTCACAGACGCTTGCTCCACATTGTCGCCTTGCTCGGTTTGTATCAAGCCTGCTACATTGGCGGCTTGTGTTGCACTTGCGCAGCCATTAGTATTCGTAATAGCTACTTGTGTTTCGCAGTAATCAAAGTTTCCGGCTTGGTCAATTACATACATTCGTACGATAGCTGTATTTTGCTGTAAGTCGCAAGGAAAAATATTGACGAAAGTAGGCAACGAAAGCGGATTCGTGCTAACAGGTACTGGATTTATTGGCGCAAGGCAACGTGGGTTCGTTGTGCTTACTGGCAGCGACGGATTGAAGTTTGGATTGGCGGGTCTTTGATACCCTAATTCCATTCTTATTCTCAAATTGCTTTCGCCTGTGCAGTTATCATAACTGCGGTTGTTGATGTGGAACGTGTCCAAACGCACCATACAAGCTGGCGGCATCATCAAAGCGGTTGTGGCTACGAAGCAAACTGGTGTAGGTTTTTTTCGATCTCTTACGATAATATTTACGTTGCACGCAGCTACGTTGCCGCAGTTGTCGGATACAGAATATTGAGCAGTATAAGTGCCGACTGGTACGTTGAAGAATGTTTTATCGTTGTTGTCTGTGCCTTCTGTCCCTGCTGGGAAGTTGGTCGTCACACGATAAACCAGAGTCTGGTTCGGACAGTCAGTGGCAGTGATAGTCGGTAGCGTAAGCGCATCTTTGGTGCAGCCTGAGTTCTGAATATCTACCAAAATGTCCGAAGTAGGGCAGTTGTTGATAATTGGTACAGTTGTGTCAATTACTTTGATAGCCTGCGAGTAAGTATATCTCCAAGTTACTCCCGGGATATTTGCTTGGCACCAATCTACGACCACCCAAGTGCGGAGTATTTTGTAACAAACCGACTGCGTATTGCTATTCGGAAGGATATTGAATATCTCATCTTCGTAAGTAGTAAGCACTTGGTCACAACCATCGCTGGTAATGACGGGACTTCCAGTTACCGACGGAGCGGTGTTGGCAGTCGTGCAGTTCGTTAATGTTGTTGTAAAATCTTCGGGCCATCTGATGTCTGTATTTCCGTTGAAAGGCGTAGAGTTTTGCACCGTGATGGTCTGGCTCGCGGTTGCTGTTCTTCCGCAAGGGTCAGTCGCAGTCCATCTGCGGACGATAGTTCCTACACCGCAGCTGTTCAAGTTGTTTGTGAAAGTTGGAGCTACTGTTACGCCGCAGTTATCGTTTGCTACGCCGTCCAGTCCTACCAATACGTTGTTGTTTGTTCCGTCCCCAAAAATATTTACCAGCACTTGGCTTGGCGCAGTTGGTGCGATGACCACTTTTCCGAAGTTAGTCGCCAAGAAGGCATTTGTCAAATTTGATGCAAAAGTATAGCTTCCGCAATCTACCGTCACGCTCGGTGGCGCAGAGATAGTCGGCGGTACTTTGTCTTGCACCGTCACGTTTATCATGCAACTGTTAAAGTTGCCATTGCAATCAAAAACTCTTAATATCACTTGGATAGGAGTCGGATTGGTGCAAGAAGTAGCAGCGTCCGCACAGGTGAAATCAATATACGGTTTGAAATCAGCGTCTGTTTCGCCCACCATGCGGCGCACTTCAAAGCGACCGATGCAGCAGTTGTCAGCACTTCCTTCGTCGAAAGTAGTTGCCAAAACGCGCGAATACGTGTCAGAAGTCAAAGAAACAACCGTGTTGGTTCTACAGATTGCCACAGGCGGAGTCACATCTCGCACGATGACTACTTTGGAGCGGGTGCTAAAATTGCCGCACAAGTCGGTCGCTCTATAAACGATAAAATGTGTATCTACTGGCACCAAAAACGGCGCAATAACTGGCGTGCTACCGACAGCAACAGTGCCTACGATATTCGCAGGATTGCTGCAGCAAGTTGGCGTGAAGATAGTCGCTGTTACCGAAACCGGCGAAGAGCAAGCGTCCGTCACCAGCACTGGCGGAATAGAAAGAAACGCTCCGCAAGCGGTAAAGCTGGTGTTGGAGAAAATAGTATCAGGTCCGCTCATCGTGATAACTGGCGGTACAGTGTCTAAGACTAAAATGACTTGCATTTTGAGAACCCATGCAGAAGTACAACCGTCTAAAATCCGCCAAGTACGCGTGATTTTTTTCGTATTTGCGGAGCAAAGTGTATCCACGATGTCCGAATAATCTATGAGAATATTACAAAAATTACCTCTGCAAAATCTGATAGTATCTCGAAGTCCAGTTACTGCGTTGAGTGGAGTGCTGAACGGGCAAGAAGTCAAAGGCGGCACATAACTCGTCATTGGGAGCGCGCAGCCGTAGAAAGTGTCATTTTTGATTTTGATAGAATCGCTCTGTACCAACGGGCGTATTAAAGCGATTTTTTGGAGGCAAGAAGCCACATTACCAAAAATATCGGTAGCAATAAACGTTCTCAAAATCGTGTCAGGAGCCAAACAACTGCTCGACTTATTGACATCAGAAAACGTCAAAGTGAAAGCAGAACATTCTAACACAGTCGGTCGTCCCGTACCTCTGGGGGTATTGGTGATGTCGGGTGTCGTACCGCAGAAAAAAGTCGTATTGGGCGGGCAAGTAAGTTGCGGAGCCAATTTATCTTCTACTCTGATAGTTCCCCAACACTCGTTGATGGGAGAGATACGTTTGAGTTTGACGGTGAGCGTCTGCCCGATGTCTGCGCCCGTAATGATAGCTGGCACTTGCAGCCCCGTAGAGCGCATAATGCCAACCATATAGTTGGAAGCTGGACCAGGGCAACTGGTCATAATGTCGTAAGTAATCGTATCCACGCAATTTGCGCCGAGCGATACTTGGAGATTTTGCTTACAGTTGAGCGCGCAAGTTTGCGCACTGGCATCGAATTGCGACAGAAGCAACAGCAACATCGGCAAAACGAGCATTTTAAGACCTTTCCGAATACCCGTAAATAGGTTGTTGGGCTGCATCGGCAAAGGGTGATTGGAGGAATAAATAAGGGTACTTTTCATGTTCTTCATGAGAATTTTACAATTTGTTGATTGATTTAATTTTATAGGTGTAACCATTTTTTTTAATAGGAATAATTAATATGTTTTTTTCATTGCCAAAATTTCTTTTACGTTCTCTGTTGTGAATTGACCAATAGGGGCGGTCAATGATTCCTTTTTTTAGTAATTATTCGCTTTCTTATAACTGTAATGTTCATGCTCTCCTTCCTTTCCAATGTTAGTAATACTCGTCCCGATATGTCGCTTTGGGGCATAGGCTGCCCGTGCCGTTCTGTAATCTCTCACAATACGCAAATCAATAGATAGTAGCCTCAAACACTTGACTGTCAAGCGTTTAAGTGATAAATATGTAATTAACTATTTTGCTAAACTGGGCGCACAGAGCCGCAAGACGACCAAAAGCCGCACACGACGAAGTGACGCACAAAGAAGCACAATAGAGGTAATCAGCCTCTCGAAATCGGTTGGGTTTGAAAAAAAAAAAATCTTCGGACAGCGCGCAAACAGTCGAAAGACGAATGCACAGCAGTCAGTTGTTTAGGTCGGTTTGTGGGACGGGACGGTCGAGATTCGCTTCTTGGGAAAGCGAACACCATCAAAAAAACTTACATTTTAGCCGAAAGAACATTACTTTGAGCCTTTCGACCGATGTTTTGCAATTTTTAATGAAAAATAAATAAAATATATAAAGTAGAGTTTGCGCGAGCAAACTAAATGTAAAACTGGATGTGTAAATCCATTATGGAAGGAATCGTGTAAAAAAAAATTGTCTTGTGTAAGGACAACAACGCAGTTAGTCGAGATGACTACCAAAGCGTGACGCAAAGATATATCGTATTTTAATTTAATATATACCCTAAAAAAGGTATTTTTAAAAAATAGATGGAGTTCGATTTAAAAAACGATATATAACTGTTTATTCTAATATCAAATATAATGCCGAAAATCCAAAATTAGCAAAAGCGTGACTTATTTTTAGCAAAAAAATTCAAATCGGTATAAATATCCCTACAAACACGACATTTTATTTTTTCAGATTGAAGTTGTTTTCATTTTTTGAGTAAATATTTTATAAAATGCAGTACCTTTGCCATCGCCACTCTTGAATGAAGAAAAGAATAAGTAATTTATTTTAGACACATTCATTGTGCGAGGCAGAGCCTTTTTTTATCATCAAAACAAAAAAAATATGAGTGCAATAGTTGATGTTCGCGCACGCGAAATCTTGGATTCACGCGGCAATCCGACCGTCGAAGTAGAAGTAATGACTGAAGACGGCGCGCTGGGGCGTGCGGCGGTGCCAAGTGGAGCTTCTACGGGCGCGCACGAAGCGGTAGAGCTGCGCGACGAGGACAAAGCCAGATTCGGCGGTAAAGGTGTCCTGCACGCCTGCCGCAACATAGAAGACAGCATCGCCGACGAGCTAATAGGCGTGGACGTAACCGAACAACGCTACATCGACCAAGTTATGATAGAGCTGGACGGCACGCCCAACAAAGCCAAACTCGGAGCCAATGCTATACTCGGAGTGTCGCTCGCAGTGGCAAAAGCTGCCGCAGAAGAACTCGGACAGCCGCTCTATCGCTACATCGGCGGCACGAACGCCTACACGCTACCCGTGCCGATGATGAACATACTAAATGGCGGCTCTCACGCCGACAACAGCATTGACTTTCAGGAGTTTATGATAGTGCCAGTCGGTGCCGACACGTTTTCGGAAGGATTGCGCATGGGCGTTGAAGTGTTTCATCAGCTCAAAACGGTACTCAAAAAGAAAGGATACTCGACCAACGTAGGCGACGAAGGCGGCTTCGCACCCAATATCAAAAGCAATCAGGAAGCCATCGAAATAGTCCTCCAAGCTATCGAAGCGGCGGGATTCAAGCCCGGCGACAATATGATGATTGCGATGGACGCTGCCGCTTCTGAATTTTATGACGAAAAAGAAAAAGTATATCACTTCAAAAAATCTTCGGGCGAAAAACTTTCTGGCTCCGACATGGTCAGCTACTGGAAAAGTTGGGTGGACAAATACCCGATTTTTAGCATCGAGGACGGCTTGTGGGAGGACGACTGGAGCAACTGGGAACTTCTGACCCAAACACTCGGCAGCCGCGTACAGTTGGTAGGCGACGATTTGTTTGTGACCAATGTGAAGCGTCTGCAACAAGGGATTGACCGCAAAATAGCCAACTCGATACTCGTAAAAGTCAATCAAATCGGCACTTTGAGCGAAACGATTGATGCCGTCAGCATGGCGCATCGCCACGCGTACTCAAGTATTATGAGTCATCGAAGCGGCGAAACGGAAGATACTACGATAGCAGACTTGGCGGTCGCACTCAACACAGGACAAATCAAAACGGGTTCGGCGAGCCGCTCCGACAGGGTCGCCAAATACAACCAACTGCTCCGCATCGAGGAAGAGTTGGCTGAAAACGCATATTATCCGGGCAGAGCAATTCTAAAAAAATAACAAAAAAAAAGATGGCAGTCAATCCATTTCGTCCATTTTTTCGCAACGTTCCGAAGCCGTTTCGCAATCGTTTTGTGCTGGTCAGCTGCATTTTTGCGGGCTGGATGTTGGTATTCGACCGCCACGACCTCGTGACGCAGTACCGACTTCGGCAGACCATCAACAAGCTCAACGGCGACAAACAGTATTATTCGCAGCAAATAGAGCAGGTGCAAGCCGACCGCAAAGACTTGGAAGCAGACAAAGAAAAATTCGCTCGCGAACATTTTTATATGCGCAAAAGCAACGAAGAAGTGTTCGTGGTGGTGCGGAAATAAAGAGTTTTTTTGGACAACCATAATTATTTAAACGATGACAACATTGGATAAAATATTGAAAAGTATTGACGGTGTTCCAGCAAATCGCTTGGAAGAGTTGAACCGTTATATCAATTCTTTGATACCTTCGGAAAGTAAATCACTGCCGAATAAGAAGGCTTTACGGGTAAAAATTTTGTCTTATGCTGGGGCTTTCAGCGATATGGATAGCAAAGACTACGACGAACTAATGGCTCAAATAAAAGAAGATAGAAAACAACTTTTT
>JAYWGG010000255.1:0-16317 GCA_043778415.1 Saprospiraceae bacterium | reverse complement strand
TGACGCTCCGACAATTTGAACAAAAATACAGCAAGTCACTGCTCGACTTGGCGAGCCGCATGAGGACGCAAAACGTAAATCAGTGCTTCCAAAAACTGCCAGAAGCAGACCGTCAGGATACGGAGTTGGTTCAGCTGCTTCGCCAGTATGATTTCAACGCCAATGTGCAGTGGAGGCTTGCACATTATCGGTCGGCGATTCGGTATTTGGAGCGCAAGCCACAGACGATTGCCGCTACTGGCGGCACGAATTGGCAGGAATATTTACCGCCCAAAAACCAGCGTATTTTGTTTTTCCCCCAACTCTGGACAGAGGAGGAATTTGAAAATTGGGGACGAAAAACGAAGATGTAACCAATGAATGTGTCTAAAATAAAGCATCTTATTTTCTTTATTCCCAAAAAAATCTATCGCCTTGCGGCGATAGATTTTTTTTTAATTTTATTCCGCCGTGAGCGACGCACTCAAAAACTCTCGATTGAGGCGTGCAATATTTTCGATAGAAATTTCTTTCGGACATTCTGCCTCACAAGCTCCTATGTTGCTACACATTCCGAAGCCTTCGGTATCCATTTGCTTTACCATGTTCAGCACGCGGCTGGTGCGCTCGGGCGCGCCTTGCGGCAACAGTGCCAACTGCGATATTTTGGCAGACGTAAAAAGCATCGCCGAACCATTCGGACACGCCGCCACGCAGGCTCCGCAGCCAATGCAAGCCGCCGCCATAAACGCAGCGTCGGCATTTTTTTTGTCAATCGGAATAGAGTTGGCATCTACGGCGTTGCCCGTATTGACGCTGATGTAGCCGCCCGCCTGAATAATCCGGTCGAAAGCTCCACGATTGACTGCCAAGTCTTTGACGGACGGGAACGCTATCGACCGCCACGGCTCTACTACGAGCGTGTCGCCGTCCTTGAACGAGCGCATGTGCAGTTGGCAAGTCGTAGTGCCTTGCATCGGTCCGTGCGCTCGCCCGTTGATGTACATACTACACATTCCGCAGATGCCTTCGCGGCAGTCATGGTCGAAAGCGACGGGATCTTTTCCCTCCGTAATAAGCTGTTCGTTCAGTACGTCAAACATCTCAAGAAAAGACATATCTTCGGAGATGCCCGCGACTTTATAGGTTTCAAATGCGCCCTTTGCTTTGGCGTTTTTTTGTCGCCACACTTTCAGGGTAAGGTTCATTGTTCCCGACATAATATATTTTTAAAAAATTATTTTTGGTAAATTTTATATTTAGGAATGTATTTCTACTTCCGAAATTAGCTTTTATTGCATTTTTTTATAACAAAAACCAGTATTTTCTCTGAACACAAAATTGCTTCCTGCGCTTCGCTCTCCTCTGGTTCTAAACTACTTGATGGGTAACGAAAAAGTGTGTCAAAGTTATTGAGAGCTGATGTAAAGTATTCTAATTGTCCAAAAGTGGAATCAAAAATTTTGCATTTCTCGAGCAGTAAATCCAAATCATGCGTTTTTATTATCGCCTGATTTTGCATAGATAAATAACCTTTTAGTGCTTTTTCAGCGCACTGTTGAGTATGAAAAACGGTGGAATCAAAATATTTACCGCTCATCAATAAAACCGCCGCATCGTAATCTCGTTGTGCTTTCCACAACCATTCTTCAGTAAGTTTCATACAATATGCGCCCGTCAGACTTTATTTTGTGTTCCAAACTTGACGGATGTTCCGCTCGCCTTTGGAACTCTTGATGGTTATTGAATAACAAATCCTTTGAAAAATTACTTGTCCGTAGAGCCTGCCACGCTTTCATACGAAGCAAATGGTCTATTTTTTTACCATCTTGCAAAACCAACAAAAAATCCAAATCGCTGTCTTCCGTTGGCTTACCCCAAGCGTAAGAGCCAAACAGATAAATGACTTTTGGTTGATATACTTCGACCAATTTTTGCACTGCTTCTTGTATTTCTACCTCCGAAATCATCATATATTGCATTTTAAAAAAAAAAAAAAATGTATTTGTAAAAAAATTACTCATTTTCTTTTTTCTTACTTATAACTCCGTTGGCTTGGGTGCGCCACCTCAAACTCCAACGGCTCTCTGTGAAGTTCGTAATCTCCGTTGCCGTTGTATTGCCAAGCCGAAACGTAGGCGTACTCGTCGTCGTGGCGCAATGCTTCGCCGTCGGGAGTTTGGCTTTCTTCCCGAAAGTGTCCGCCACAGCTTTCGTTGCGTTGGAGCGCATCTACGCACATCAGTTCGCCGAGTTCCAAGAAGTCTGCTACGCGGTTTGCCTTGTCCAATTCTGGATTGAACTCATTGATGATGCCCGGTATTCGGACGTTGCTCCAAAACTCGCTTTGCAATTTGCGGATTTCGGCAATCGCCCATTTGAGTCCTACTTCGTCGCGCGACATACCGCACTTGTCCCACATGATTTTTCCCAATTTCTTGTGAAAATAATCTACTGTTTTCGTGCCTTTTATATCCATCATTTGCTGCATTCGCTCTTGCGTCTTTTTTTCTGCTGCCGCAAATTCGTCGTGGTCGGTAGAGATTACGCCTGTCCGAATTTCGTCGGATAAATAATTTCCGACCGTATATGGAATGACGAAATAGCCGTCCGCCAAGCCTTGCATCAGCGCAGACGCGCCTAAACGATTGGCTCCGTGGTCGCTAAAATTGGCTTCGCCAAGTGCGTAAAGCCCGGGTATAGTGGTCATCAATTCGTAATCTACCCACAAGCCTCCCATCGTGTAATGGACGGCTGGATAAATTCGCATCGGCATTTCGTAAGGGTTTTCGCCTGTGATTTTGGCGTACATCTCGAACAAATTGCCGTATTTTTCTTCGACTACTTTTTTGCCCAACTCTTTGGTAGTCGCTATATTGGTGTCGTGTAAGCCTTTTTTACTGGCTTCGATTTTTCCGTAGCGAATGATTGCGTCCGCATAGTCCAAATAAACTGCCATTTTCGATGCGCCTACTCCGAACCCTGCGTCGCAGCGTTCTTTGGCGGCGCGGCTTGCTACGTCGCGGGGGACGAGATTGCCGAAAGCGGGATAGCGGCGTTCCAAGTAGTAGTCGCGTTCTTCTTCTGGAATATCAACGGCTTTGCGGTTGTCGCCTTCTTTCTTGGGTACCCAAATTCGTCCATCATTGCGGAGCGATTCGGACATCAAAGTGAGCTTCGACTGGTGGTCGCCCGAAACGGGAATGCACGTTGGGTGGATTTGCGTAAAGCACGGATTGGCGAAAAGCGCGCCTTGTCGGTGTGCTTTCCAAGCGGCGGTCACGTTGCTGCCCATCGCATTGGTGGAGAGGTAAAAAACATTTCCGTAGCCGCCGGTGCAGAGCAAAACGGCGTGTCCAGAGTGACGCTCCAGCTCGCCTGTCACCAAGTTTTTTGCAATAATGCCGCGCGCTTTGCCGTCGATGGTGACTACTTCCATCATTTCGTGACGAGTGTTCATCTCTACGTTGCCGAGTGCGACCTGTCGCTCCAAAGCCGAGTACGCGCCGAGTAGAAGTTGCTGTCCTGTTTGTCCTGCGGCATAAAAAGTACGCTGTACCTGTGTGCCACCGAAAGAGCGATTGCTCAACAAACCGCCGTATTCGCGGGCGAAAGGAACGCCTTGTGCTACGCATTGGTCTATGATATTGGTGCTGACTTCGGCGAGGCGATGGACGTTGGCTTCGCGAGCGCGGTAGTCGCCGCCTTTGATGGTGTCATAGAAAAGACGAAACACGGAGTCGCCGTCGTTCTGATAATTTTTTGCGGCGTTGATTCCTCCTTGTGCGGCGATGCTGTGGGCGCGTCGTGGGCTGTCTTGAAAGCAGAATGCTTTGACTTTGTAGCCCATTTCACCGAGCGAAGCGGCTGCGGAAGAGCCCGCCAATCCTGTCCCGACTACGATGACGGTGATGTTTCGCTTGTTGGCGGGATTGACGAGTTTGACGCTGCCTTTATAAGAGTTCCACTTTTGGTCGAGTGGCGCGGCGGGTATTTTTGAATTTAATGACATATCTTTTTATTTTTGGTATCTTTTTTTTGTCGTGCGACAACGGTTTATTTTATCCAATATCAACATCTTCTTGCCGATGCGTGTTATTTTTTTGGGTAACTTGGCAATAATTTATTCTGAACCATGTCTATAAGAAGAGTAACTTCCGAGTACTTGCTCTATGTGATAAACTTCCGTACAGTCGTCGAATGTAAAGCCTTCACCCAAAGATTGCCAGTGTTGGCGTTGCTGGCGTGTAAGTTTTTTAATAGCAGGAAAGCGAGCAATCGGCACAATAACTACTCGTCCGTCTTCAAAGTGGACATTCATTTTGCCACGAAGAGAAAAACTAATCTTTTCTACTTGTGGCTTTTCATCAATAAAACCTTCGATTGCGTTCATTTATTAATTTTTAGACTGCGTCTAAAATAAACTGTTCATTTTTCTCTTTGTTTCTTACTTTATCACGCCCAAAAACATCAAAATCGGCATCAGCGCGAAGATAAATGGAATGAGTATTGAAAAGCCCGCTCCAATCGCTTTGATGAGCGGCGTATATTTTTTGTGGTTCCAACCCATCGTCTGGAATGCGCTTTGGAATCCATGCAGTAAGTGATACGCCAACGAAACCATAGCGAGCGCATAAATCAGCACCACCCACCACTCTGCGAACTCCTCCTGCATCTCTGCGTAAAGATTGTGCGCTCCGTAGTTGGTTTCTTCGAGGTGTCCGAAGCGAGAAGGCACCCAAAAGTGCGCCAAGTGGACGACCAAAAATATCAGAAGCAAGGTGCCGAGCAAACCCATCGAGCGGGAATACCAAGTGCTGGTGGCATTGCCTGCGTGGGCGGCATATTGGACGGGACGGCGTTTTCTGTTGGCTTGCCAAAGGGAGAGTCCCTGCACAATGTGTATCAAAAGCCCCGCAAAAAGACCGATTTCAGCGATGCGGATAAAAATATTTGACCCCATGAAGTGCGCTGCTTCATTGAAGAGCTTGCCGCCGTCATTGACAAAAATGCAGGAGTTGATGCCGCAATGGACTGCCAAAAACGCGATGAGCGACAGACCCGTGACTCCCATCACAAACTTTTTGCCGATGGACGAATTCAAAAACGTGGAAAACCAATTCATACTAATTTTTTCTTTTAAGATATTTACAAACGCAAAATTATTCATAAAAGTCGGAAATCCCAAACTTGGTTCAAAGTCACAGCGATTTTGATTTTTATTTAGAATAATTCTAAAATGAGAACTGCAAATAATCGGTATTTTCGGCGTAGCTTTTGCAGTAGATAACGCAATGGGAAGAAAAAAATTATTTTTGATGACTATTGCTTGTCTTTTGGCGTGGGCGATGTCGCAAACGGCGTGCAGTTTTTTAGAGTTTCGGCAGAGCGATGAGCAACTGACGACGTATTTTTCTCAAAAAAAAATCAGCACGCGCATCGTGCGCTATCCGATGCCCGAAGGAAGGACGATTCGCTACATAGAGGCTGGAGCGTCCGATTCGATGCCGACGGTAGTGATTATTCACGGTGCGCCGAGTTCGTTGAGCGTAGCGAATGGGGTACTTTCTGATACCAATTTGCTTCGGGTCGCCAAGACGGTAGGCGTGGACAGACCCGGCTACGGCTACTCGGACTACGGCTGGGCGGAAACTTCTATCTCGCGGCAGGCGGAATTGCTCGCTCCGATGTTAGAAAATTTGAAAGCGAAGTCACAGCGTCGCCCGACGATACTGATGGGAGTTTCGTTTGGTGGACCGATTGCGGTGTATTTGGCTGCCGAGCGTCCTGACCTCGTAGATGGGTTGATATTGGCTGCGCCCGCTATCGAGCCGGGAGCCGAAACGGTGTATGATATTTCGTACCCGATGCGTTGGCGGCTTACGAGCTGGCTTTTTCCTGCCAGTCTTGTGGTGGCGACGGACGAAAAATTCGTCCACAAAGCCGAACTTACTGCAATGTTGCCACTTTGGGAGCGGATAAAAGTTCCCGTCGCATACATACAAGGTGAAGACGACGAGGTGGTCAATCCCTCCAACGCGAAGTTTGCCCGCCGAATGTTGGTCAATGCGCCGTCGTTGGAGATTACGATGATACCGAACCAGAAACATTTTTTGAGCATTCCGCAACGAAAATTGCTCGTAAATACAGCAATTCAGATGGTAGAAAAAGTGAGTTTGAAAAAAAAATAAAAAAAATTTCTAAAAAAACGAATACGAATCAAAGAATCCGTTATTTTTGGGTTTTCAATTAATAGATTTTTATTAACAAAATTATTGTTTCACCCTATTGATTTGCAAAAATCCAAGCAAGACGCTCGGAAAATGCAGAAAAATAATCATCAAGTTTAGCAGAAAAACATGAGCCACGATTTTGAAAGAGCAAAAAAAACAAAGCTCGAACCAGCAGTAAAAGAAAAGTACAACACTTATCAGTCTATGTTGGAATACGACGACGATGACGACTTACTCGAAGACGACGACGATGAGGAAGGAGATGACGATGGCGACGATTTGGAGGACAACTTCGACGACGATAATTACGACGACGATGACTTCGATACCGACGACGACGACAGCGACGATGACGACGACGACGATGACGACGATTTGGACGACGACGACGATTAGAAAATCGAAAATCAACTATCTACACACCAAGACCGCAGCCGAAAAGCTGCCGTTGGGTTGGTAGATAGTTGATTTTTTTTAAATCCAGTTTCTTTTTTTGAATAAATAAACCAGACTTCCTGCCACAATCGCCATCACGGCAAGGCAAAAAAAGTAGCCGTATTTCCAGCGCAACTCGGGCATATTGTCGAAGTTCATGCCGTAGATTCCTGCCAAAAAAGTGAGCGGAATAAAAATAGTGGAGATAATAGTCAGCACTTTCATCACGTTGTTCATGCGCAGACTGATTTCGGAAAGGTACAAATCTTGCAAGCCGATGACCATCTCGCGGTAATTTTCTAATACTTCCAGCACCTGCGTTAGGTGGTCGTTCAAATCCCTCAAAAATATCAGGTTCTCCTCCTCAATGTGTGCATTGCCCGCTTTCAACATTCGATTGACCGCTTCGCGAAGCGGTAGGACAGATTTTCTGACCGTCAATAATTGCCTTTTCAACTCATAAGTTTTGGACTTATCGTTGGTTTCTGCCAGCCCAATGATGTGCAGTTCCAACTTTTCTATCTCCTCTCCGATGTCGTCCAACATCAAAAAATAATTGTCCACCACCAAATCCATCAGCGCATAAGCCAAATAATCGGCTCCGCGCTTGCGCACTCGCCCGCGCGCGGCTGCAATTCGCTCCCGAATCGTCAAAAATAAATCTTCGGCATCTTCTTGAAACGACAGCACAAAATTTTTGCCTACAAACAAACAAACCTGTTCCGTTTGGACCCTAAAGTCCGTACCGCCTCCGAAAGTCAATGCCCGCATTACGACAAAAAACCCGGACTCGTACTCCTCAAATTTAGGGACTTGCTGCGTACTCACGATGTCCTCCATCACCAAAGCGTGCATATTGAAGATGCGCCCAAACTCTTCGATGAGTTCCGTATCGTGCAGTCCGCGCACGTCGTACCAAGTTACTTTACTATCCTCTTCGACTGCTTTGGGCAGTTGGAGTTCGCTGCTCGGCGCGATGTGTTTTTCTTCGTGATTTTCTTCGTTGTAAACCACTTTCGTAACGTGCGGACGACCGACTTTTTGCTCGCCCGTAAAGATGACGGTGCCGGGAGGAAGTCCAGTTTTCCGCTTTTGCTTGTGTTTTGGTATCGTTTTCATTGGTAAAAAAAGAAAACCGTCGAACATTTTTTCATACAGAAATGAAGAAAAATATTCGACGGCTTTTTGAGAAAGAATGAATAAAAAATGGGTAGTTTATTTCAGACGCGTGGCTTATTTCAGCTGCGCTAACAGTTTTTGCATAGAAACTTGTCCGCTGATTTTTTCTACCAAGTCGCCTACGCGGATTCGCTCTTGCTGGAGCGTGTCGCGGTCGCGAATAGTTACTGTTCCGTCCGAAATAGTTTCGAAGTCAATCGTGACGCAAAACGGCGTTCCGATAGCATCTTGGCGGCGATAACGGCGACCGATAGCGTCTTTTTCGTCGTATTGGCACTCAAAATGCAGTTTCAATGTATCAAAAATATCTCTTGCCGCAGCTACCAATTCGTCTTTGTTTTTGAGCAATGGCAGCACGGCGCACTTGACGGGTGCGAGTGCAGGGTGCAGTTTGAGGACTGTCCGAGTAGCGTCTTCGCCTTGTGCGTCGGGGACGGTTTCTTCTACCAACGCGTTGCCGAGTGTGGCGAGGAACATTCGGTCGCAGCCGACGGACGTTTCGACTACAAAAGGAACGTAATTTTGGTTGAGTTCGGTGTCAAAATACTGAAGTTTTTTGCCCGAAAACTCCTGATGGCGACTCAAATCGAAGTCCGTCCGCGAGTGTATTCCTTCGAGTTCCTTGAATCCGAAGGGAAATTCAAACTGAATATCCACCGCAGCGTCGGCGTAATGAGCAAGATTGTCATGGTCTTTGAAGCGCAATTTGGCGGCTGGATTGATAGCGGCGTGCCAGCGCAAGCGAGCTTGTTTCCACTGTTCGTACCATTCTTTTTGGGTGCCGGGACGAATAAAAAACTGCATTTCCATTTGCTCAAATTCTCTCATTCGGAAGATGAACTGTCGGGCGACGATTTCGTTGCGAAAGGCTTTTCCGATTTGGGCGATGCCGAAGGGGATTTTTTGCCGCGTAGTTTTCTGGACGTTGAGGAAATTGACAAAAATCCCCTGCGCGGTTTCGGGGCGAAGGTAGAGTTTGCCGTCTTCGCCAGCGATATTGCCGAGTTGGGTGTTGAACATGAGGTTGAACTGGCGCACGTCCGTCCAGTTGCGAGAGCCGCTGACTTCGCAGGCGATTTCGAGTTCTTCAATCATCGCTTTCAAGTCCGCCATGTCGCCTGCTTTCATAGCTTCGGCGAGGCGTTTTTCGATGGCGGTCATTTGGGTCTGATATTCTACGACGCGCGGATTGGTCTGCCTGAACATGATTTCGTCAAAATTCTCGAATCGTTTGGCAGCTTTTTCGACCTCTTTGTTGATTTTTGCTTCTATTTTATCCACTTGAGCCTCGATGAGTTGGTCGGCGCGGTAGCGTTTTTTGCTGTCTTTATTGTCCACCAACGGGTCGTTGAAAGCATCTACGTGTCCGGAGGCTTTCCAAGTAGTTGGGTGCATAAAAATGGCGGAGTCGAGTCCGACGATATTTTCGTGCAGTTGGGTCATGGCTCTCCACCAGTACTGTTTGAGGTTATTTTTTAGTTCCACGCCATACGGACCGTAATCATAGACGGCACTCAAGCCGTCGTATATTTCGCTGGATTGGAAAATAAAGCCGTATTCTTTGCAGTGAGAGGTGATTTTTTTGAATAAATCTTCTTGTGAAATTGCCATTTTTTTGTAAAAAGTCTTTTAATAAATTATTTTTCGCTGGATTATTTTGTCACATTCTTCGAAAACTCAAAAGCCGACTTCGCGGTATCGAGCTGCGCCCGGCGGGTCGATTCTGGTCATAACCGTCAGCAAGCGAGATTTTTGTTGCGGCGTACTTTCTTTGAATATTTCGACTACCTCCGCGCCTTTGGCATTGGCAAACATCTGCAAAATCATGGCATTGGGAAAAGATTGATTCACTTTGTCCAATTCTTCGATCGATTGGAGCAACACGTTTTTGCCTGCATCTACGTTGTTCGACATAATATCCAAGCCTTTTCGGTGGTAGTCGTACATGGCGGTGCGGTAGGGGCGGACGCGCGGATTGATGATGCTTTCAATCATCGCAGTCCGGTTGCGCCCTGCGTTGTCGCGAATATCCCAGCCTTTGTAGGTGCTGTAAAGATTGACGGGGACTAATTTTTCTATTTCCAACGCGGTCTGAAAATTCGCATCGCCGCCGAGTGGCGAGAAGCTGTCGTAATCCAAGCCCAAAATAATATAGGAATAGAAAGAAAGCATCGAAGTAAGGTTGTCGTTGAACGTATTTCGGGTATAGATGATAGGCTGATATTGCTCGTAATCGAAAATAAAATCCTTGTCGAGGTGCGTCAGAATCGGCGTTTGGTAACTGCTTCCATACACGGGGCGCGACGCTTGTATGTTGCAATCCGCCCGAAAACGAGTCGCCGACAACTCTTCGTTGATGGTGAGCGAAATGATACAGTTGATGCGTTCTTCTTGTTCAAAAATATCTTCTGTCCATTTCTGACTGTTCAAAAAACTCTCCATTGCACCCCTCAAACTTTCAAACACTTTGGGGTCGGCGGTTTGGAGTTTGGGCGTAGCGATGGTTACTTTGAATTTGAGTTCCTCCGCTTGCACGCTCGCGACCACACAAAGGATTATAAGCAGGGCGACTAAATTTTTTATTTTTTTCATATTTTATCTAAACTTAAATTTTAATAAAAAAGTACAAGTTACCGACACCTCAAAGGTGTTGGTAACTTCGGCTTGTACGACTAAAAAACTTCCTTACATCTGCGCCAACATTTTTTTAATCGCTGTCGCAATATCTTCCGCAACGTCTATTTTTGTTTTCAATTCAAATTTTTCCACATCACCATTGCGGCGGACGATGCTTATTTTATTCGTGTCGTGACCGAAGCCTGCGCCAGCGTCTTGGAGTGAATTGAGGACAATAAAATCAAAATTTTTGCGCTCCAATTTTGCTTTTGCGTGTGCGAGTTCGTCGTTGGTTTCGAGTGCGAATCCGATTAAAAGCTGGTTTGCTTTCTTTTTCGCACCCAAAGTGGCGGCGATGTCGGGCGTTCTTTCCAATTCTACGTTAAAACTGTCAGATTGTTTTTTTATTTTAATCGAAGAAACATTAACGGGACGGTAATCTGCTACTGCCGCCGCGAGTATCGTCACGTCAGCCTCTGCAAAATGCGCCGTTGCTGCGTCGCACATATGCTGTGCCGTCTGCACTCGTATGGTTTTGATGGCGTGATGTGTGGGCAAAAACGTGGTCGGACCCAAGATTAGGGTGACTTGCGCGCCTTTTTTGGCAAAATTTTCGGCGATAGCGATACCCATTTTGCCAGTCGAGTGATTGCCGATGAAGCGGACGGGGTCGAGCGGTTCGTGAGTAGGTCCGGCGGTGAGGAGTATTTTTTTTTCTCGAAATTCTTGTTGTTTTTCAAAAAAAACTTGCAGTGCCGCCACGATGTTTTCGGGTTCTTCCATACGTCCTTCGCCGTGCAAGCCACTGGCGAGTTCGCCGACTCCGACGGGCAAAACATGGTTGCCAAATTTTTGTAACTGACTGATATTCAGCTGTGTAGCAGGGTGATGCCACATATCTACGTCCATAGCAGGCGCGAAAAAAACGGGACATCGTGCGGAGAGATAGACGGCTGCCACGATGTTGTCGCACACGCCGTTGGAGAGCCGCGCGAGGCTGTTGGCAGTGGCTGGGGCTACGAGTATAGCGTCCGCCCACAAGCCGATTTCGACATGGTTGTTCCAGCCTTGCTCGCTGCTAACGTCTTGAAAGACAGCACGTTTGGAGAGCGTGGCGAGCGTGAGCGGCGAAATAAAGTCGGCGGCGGCGGCAGTCATCAGCACCTGCACTTGTGCGCCTGCTTTGACGAGCAAACGGGTGAGGGTGGCGGCTTTGTAGGCGGCGATACTGCCGGTTACTGCAAGAACAATTTTTTTGCCCACCATACTTTTGTACACTTTTTTTTACTCCGTGATGTAGCGGTGCGTGACCTGCCCACGATTGTATTCGTCAATGGCGATGATAACTGGATTGGGTAATTTTTCGTAAAATTTAGAGATTTCTATTTGCTCTTTATTTTCGTGGACTTCCTCGATGGTTTCGGACGTGACGGCGAACTCCTCCAACTTATTGTTGAGTTCCAGCTTCACATCTACTGCGATTTGTTTGGCGCGGCGAGTGATGATGGCGAGAGTTTCGTAGATATTTCCGGTAGCGGAAGCCATTCCTTGCACGTCGCGGGCGCAGACATTAGGATCCAAGCCTTGTGCTTTTGCTTTGATATCGCTCATATTTTTTTATTTCTTTTAATTTTGAGTCCGATGTTTTTCGGATAGATTTTACTTCTTTGATATTTTTACTTTTTGGAAATTTTTTGCTGTACTCGTCTGCATACTCGATGGTGGCAGCATAGCGTTCTTCTTGTTTGTCCAAAACGCTGTTTTCGGCTAACAAAAATTCGGCTTGAAGGATATTGTACCGAATGCGGGGCAAATCGTCGGTTTCGGGATATTCTTTGAGCATATTTTCGAAAGACCGAATGGCGGCTTGATAGTCCTTCATATCGTAGTAAAGCTGCCCTTCGGCGTAGGCTTTTTGCTCCAATTTTTTGCGCAAGCCGTCTATCAGTTTGTTGCAGTCATTGACGCGCGGACTGTTGGGATAAGTGTTCACGAAAGTCTGAAATTCCTCAATCGCCTTGTCCGAATATCCTTGGTCGAGCCGATAAGAGGGCGAGAGCAAAAAGTTGCTGTACGCCGCCAAGTAAGAGGCTTCTTCTTTTTTTGGACTGTTGGGAAACGTGTTAGAAAAATTTTTGAAATAATAACTTGCCAACACAAACTGCTTCAAATGGTAGTGCGTGTAGGCATACGAATAATACAGCTTTTCGGCTTCCGCCTTGCCCCGATAGTTGCCGATGATGCTTTCAAACAGCGTCTGTGCATCTTGATACTTGCCTTTGTCGTACAACTCGAAAGCCGTTTTGTAAATCAAACTCACGTCGCCGCTCGTGCGGATTCGCTCGAACCGCGACTTGCAAGACGACAAGGCGACCGCGCCGAGCAACATTAAAAAGCAGACTTGAATCAATGATTTTTTCATACAGGGTGCAAAGTTATATTTTTTTCTCCAAACGCAGCATTTTTTTTTCTATTGTGCAACATTCATTTTTTTAGAACTGATGATAAGGAACGCGTCTAAGTACTTGCGCCTATTTAGTCTGCATTAATAGCCGACTGCTTTAGCCGTCGGGCAACGAATAACAGTTGGTATTGGCTTTAGCCTAAACGACTCGTTTGTGGCAAGTATTTGGCTAAAGCCGATATACTACTTTTCTTTATACAACAGCTGAAGCTGTTGCCAATACATAAAACTATTTAGGGACGCGTCCAAAATAAATTACTTTATTTTTTCTTCATTCCAAAGAATATTTCACTGGCTCAAACTACAAGTTACCGACACCTCGAAGGTGTCGGTGACTTCGGTTCAATATTTATTTCCATTTTTTCTTTCCAACGAAGTTTAATTTTTTTTTTACATTTGTCCTAAATTTTAATTTCGTTTATGCAAAAAATAACCGTTTTAGGGACTCTCGTGTTGGGCTTTTTAGCTCTGAATAGTTGTCAGCCGAAGGACAAAACCGCTTACAAACTGAAAGCTGCGGACACCGATTTGTTGCACCGCAGCGTCCGACAAGTGACCGATAATATTGTGTATGATATTTTTTCGCCGCCTGTGGCAAGCCGCATCTATGCGTATTCGTGTGTGGCGGGCTACGAAGCTCTGCGAAATGACTTTGCGGACTATCAAAGTTTGGGCGAACAACTGAACGGCTTGGGCGAAATTCCGAAACCCGAAGCAGGGAAAGATTATTGTTTTCCGCTCGCCAGCGTGCGCGCAATAACTACGGTGGGAAGGAAATTGATATTTTCGGAAGATAAAATGGACGAATTTCGGGCGAAAATCGAAGCCGATTTCGCTGCTTTTGGTGTGCCAAAAGATGTTTATCAACGCTCCATAATCTACGGCGATTCGGTGGCAAAAGTAATTTTGGCGTGGGCGGACAAAGACAATTACAAGCAGTTGCGGACTGCCACAAAATACACCGTCAGCAATGACCCCGCCAAGTGGCGACCTACGCCGCCGATGTATATGGACGCTGTGGAGCCGCATTGGAATCAAATTCGCCCTTTTACGCTGGACTCGGCTGCCCAGTTCGCGCCCGTCGCGCCTGCGTCTTTCGACAAAAATCCTAAAAGTGTTTTCTACAAATTGGCAGATGAAGTATATAAAACAGGAAATAATCTGACCGCCGAGCAGCGCGAAATCGCCAAATTCTGGGATTGCAATCCTTTCGTTGCCAACGTGGAAGGTCACGTTATGTTTGCGAGCAAAAAAATCTCTCCCGGCGGGCATTGGATAAATATTTTTAGGCAAGTGGCGGACGTAAAAAAACTAACGCCTATCCAAGTCATGGAAACCTACGCGCTGCTTTCGTTGGGATTGGCGGACGGCTTCATTAGCTGCTGGGACGAAAAATATCGCCGCAACGTCATTCGCCCCGAATCCTACATCAACCAGTACATTGACCCCAAATGGGTGCCGCTGCTCCAAACGCCACCGTTTCCGGAGTACACGAGCGGTCACAGCGTCGTGTCGGGCGCATCGTCCGTTATTTTGACCCAACTTCTCGGCGACGGCGTAGCTTTTCGGGACACGACCGAACTCGAGTTTGGCATGACTGCGCGCTCGTTTGCGTCGTTCAATGAGGCGGCGGCGCAGGCTTCTGTCAGTCGTTTGTATGGCGGCATTCACTACCGTCCCGCTCTTGACAATGGCTTGGTACAGGGTGAAAGTGTCGGAAAATGGGTGCTGCGCAAAGTACAAACGCACGCAAAATAATTTTTTTATCCGATGGTTTTCATGGAGATTTTGAGGCAAGTGCCGATGTTTTCTTCGCTTCGCAAATCTACTTTCCATTGGTGCGCGTCGCAGATGTTTTTGACGTAAAAAAGTCCCAATCCGAAGCCTTTCACGTTGTGGACGTTGCCAGTTGGGACGCGGAAAAATTTTTCAAATATCTTCGAGTGGTATTCTTTTTTGATGCCAATGCCTTTGTCTTCGATGGTCAGGCAGAGGCGATTGAGTTTATTTTCGGTAGAAACGACAATGTCTGGCGCGCCATTGCAATATTTCATAGCGTTGTCCAAGAGATTATGAAGAATATTAGAGAGGTGCAAGCGGTCTGCACGAATTATAAATTGCTGTGCAGTCAGGCTCAAAGCGAACTTCCCGTCCATATCGGCTATTTTTAGCTCTATGCTTTCGGTTACTTCCGTCAGCAGTTCGTGAAGATTGACTTCTTCGAGGTTCAGCTCGAAGCTGTCGCGCTCGATTTTGGCTAATTGCAGCACTTTTTCTACCTGATTGTTGAGCCGCAGATTTTGCTCTCTGATAATGTTGGCATACTGCGAGAGCCGTCTGTCAGATTGAATCATGGGATTGCCGATAAAAACTTCCGACGCAATTTTAATCGTCGAGATAGGCGTTTTGAACTCATGCGTCATGTTGTTGATAAAATCTTTTTGCATTTCGGACAGTCTTTTTTGTTTCAAAATAATAAAAATAGAATACAAAAAAAACAGCACTGCGATAAACAAAATAACAGAAAAGGTAATCGTCAAACCCATACTATTGAGCAAATAACTGCTGCGCTTCGGAAACCGAACCCCAAAATAATAATTGAACTCCGAGTAAATAGGCAAATCTTTGGTCGGATTTTGCACCGCCGCCGTCCCCTTCGAGTAGCCGATGTAAGTGCCGTATATCATCTTGTTGCTGTGGCAGTCGTACACGCCGTACTCAAAATCCTCCGCCATCGCTACGGCTTCCAACTCTTTTTTGAGATAAAAATCGAGATTGTTCACATTCACCGTGTCGTTGATATTGACTACAAAATAGTCGGACGAAATCTGATTGATGAGGCTGCTGTTGGGCAAACTACTCCCGTTGAGCCGCGCCAAATCGCCTGCCACATTCTGCAACGCAATCGTCACCGTCTGCTGGAATTGCTTTTCCTTCAAGTCCCACGTCCGCAGCACCCAGTAGGCTTGCGCCGAAATGATGCCGATTATTGCAAACGTGCCGAGTATCACAACTCGCTGAATGGTCGTACTTTTCATAACATAAAATTAACTGCTGCTGCAAACATCACTAATGAAAAAGTCCAGATAAGGTATTTCGATTGAATTTTTCAACCTCACACGCCCAGCTCTGCGCGCACCGCACGCACTACTTCGAGCGTTGAAACAGCTAAATCAGCAATTTTTTCGTCGTCCCAATTTGGGAACTGCGCCAAAATATTGCCAATCACTCTGCGCTCTTTTTCGATACCTTTCTCGATACCCAAGTTTATGCCTTTTTCGATGCCTTTTTCAATACCCTTTTCGATGCCTTTTTTCTCGGCTTCTTGTATCAAATTATCATAAGAACTCATATTGGTAGTTTTTTTTACAGTTTGAATAATTTTATGCACATCAGAAAGGCTAAATTCGT
>JAYWGG010000254.1:0-4635 GCA_043778415.1 Saprospiraceae bacterium | reverse complement strand
AAAAAAATAGACACAGGAAAGACCGTCGAAGTCGGGCAGACTTCGACCGACCGCTACGATAAGGGCGGAAGAGTGGTGATAGAGAAGATGGTATTGCGAATGCAATTAGCGGTGCAGACGTTGCTGCGGTTGCCTTTGGCTCTATGAGGTGCTGAATAAGGTTTTTGCATAGCGAAATATTGAAATTGCTTTATTATTTGCTTACTGCTTCGATTACGATATAAAGTTAAAGTATCTTTTTGTAATTTCCAAATTTTTTTTCAAAAAAAATGTAAAAAAATGCAAAAAAAATAAATAGGCGATAAATCATGAGGCGCAGCGAGCTAAAATCGAAGGTATCGACACCTTTGAGGTGTCGATAACTTATTACCGCAAAGTTACGGGCGCAAAAAATACGATTTGAAGTAAATTTCGATAAAAACATATATTTATTTTGCATATATTAGGAAAAATTTACTTACACGAAGGTATCGACCCCTTTGAGGTGTCGGTAACTTATGCTTGAAAAACTAAAAATTAAACACTAATTACTTGCGCCTATTTAATCTGCATTAATAGCCGACTGCTTTAGCAGTCGGGCAACGAATAATAATTGGTATTGGCTTTAGCCTAAACGACTCGCTTGGGACAAGTATTTGGCTAAAGCCGATGCACCATTTTTTTTTATACAACAGCTAAAGCTGTTGCCAATACACAAAACTATTTAGGCATAGCTTCTTATTTTGAAATAGCTACGACAATCTGGAAAGCTCATGGAGGACTTACGAAAAGACTGGCGTTGAGGGGGAAGGCGGTGTTTAAAACGAAGAAAAATGGCGGCTTACTTCACGGCTTTGAGCTTTTTTTCGTTGGGCATCGTGTCGCCCAACAAAAAGCCCCACGGCTTCAGGGCTTCGATGCGGTCAAAGATTACTTTCATTATCGCCGTCAGAGGAATGGAAAGGAACATACCCGCAATCCCCCACAGCGTGCCGCCAGCCAACACGACTACGACAGAAACAAGCGCATTTATCCTGACTTTGGAGGCTACTATTTTGGGGATAATGTAGTGGTTGTCTATAAACTGAATCAGTAGATAAACACACAAAACCAAGAGTGGGTAAGTAATGGAGTCTTTGGTCACCAATGCAATAATCATCGGCAAAGCGATGGCAATCACTCCGCCGATGTACGGGATTATGTTGAGCAACGCCCCCGTGATGCCCAGAATGACTGCATAGTTAATACCTATCAGCAGCAATCCTATGGAGTTGAGTGTGGCTATGATAGCAGCTTCTATGAGCAGCGCGATGAGATATTTTTGGACAATGGTTTTGGTAGAAATAAGAATCTCATCTACCACTTCGCGGTCTTTTGCCTTAAAAATTCTGCGGATAAAATCAACCAGCAACGGTTTGTAAAATAGAAACATGAAGACATAAACTATAATCAAAGCCAGCGTAAACATAGAGTGTCCAATCTGTGAGATTGCCGTTCCTATCGAGTTCTTGCCTGCATTGATAACCTCTGTTTTGGCATTCGTGATGTAGGAATTGATGTTTTGTACGCTGATGTTGAAATAATTGGAAGCCCAAACAACGGTGTTGTTCAGTGTTTCAGAAAATTTATCCAACAATTTTGGAAACGAATCCGAAAACATATTCACTTGCGCGTACAGCATAACGGCTAAAAAAATGGCGATGAAGCACAGCACCGCTATGGCAATCGCAATCGCAAAAATTCTGTTGAACTTTTTTTCCTCCAAAAAATTGACTATCGGACTCAATACTATCGCAAGGATTATTGAGTAGATAATAGGCACGATGATGGTTTGGACAGTGTATAAGATGTTGAAAAACACAAAAAGCCCTATAAAAATCAGAGCGGCTTTTGCATAAAGGGGTAATTTTACGTCTGCAACCATTTAGTAATAGTTATTTTTTTTTGAAAAAATTCTTTACCAGATTCTTTACCAGCGAAAGAAAATCAGATTTTATTTCAGGGATATTGTTGGATACAAGACTTGTGATGCCTATCTGTAGCAAAGTGCCAAAAAAATCGTTAAGTCGCGTATGTTTGTTGCCCAAAACCGCCTTTCTGGAAAGATATCCAGTTGCCAAACTCAAAGTAGTATTTAGAATATCAGACTTCAAGTTTGGCGACTGAACAAGACTTTTCATGGTATCTTTTATCAGATTGACGGGTTTTAGGCTTTCAAAGCCAGCATAAAACTCTTTTTTAAGGGATATAAGTTCCTGCTGGCGTTTTGCCTCCAATAAATTTATTCTATTTTCGAGTGCTTCTTTCGGATTCATTTCTTGCATATTAATTTTCTTTCTGCAATTTGATGATGATAAAATTACTAATTGGCTTTTTGATTAGCCGCTCCCGAAAGAAGTAAAGTATCACGCCGATTACAGCATAAACAAGGGCGAGAATAAAAAATCCGTAGTAGATTTTTCCCGTGACCTCGCCGAGCCACAGTGCCGAACCAATATTCAACATAAGGACAATCAGAATTATAAAAATAAGAAAGACTATGCTTGATATCAAAGAAGAAATTACATTCGTCAATCGGCGTATCACGCGAAGTTTTAATAATTCAATGTTTGTTTCTACATAAACTTCGATATGTTCAAACAACGACACAATCAGTGATGTTTTCGTTTCCATTGTATGTTTTGAATTAGGAACGCGTCCAAAATAAGTTACTGTATTCTGACTTGTCTTTTGACCCAAAATTCTGCGTCACAATATCCAGTACCTTATTTTCTCCTCATTCTTTAGTGGCTGCTCGATGCGAAAGTACTACGAATTTTTTTCAGTTACTCCATTTTTTACTTCCTGGACTTTTGCTTTTCCTTTCTCCACTAATTCTTCGCCTTCTTCTTTTGCGGCATTAAATTCGTTTTTTATGTTGCGTTTTACTTCTTGCGCTTTTGCTTTTCCTTTCTCCACTAATTCTTCGCCCTCTTCTTTTGCGGCATTTAATTCTTCTTTCACCGCGTTGAATTTTTCTTTGATAGCGTCCAAAAGCTCTCCGAATTTCTCTTTTACTTCTTCGGCGTAGCCGTCGCCTCGTTGCGAGATTTGTTTTCTCGTTTTAGACCCCTTGTGTGGTGCGAATATAACGCCCAACGCTGCGCCAGCGGCAACGCCTGCCAGCACGCCCAATAATACTCTTACTTTACTCATTTTTTTGTTTTTTAAATTGTTTACAAAATTTTTCTTCCCTCGATGATTCTCAAAAGAATAGCGATAATCGCAATTACCAATAAGATGTGAATAATGCCTCCCGCGCTGTACGTGAAGTAGCCTATCGCCCAAAGGATTATCAGAATTACTGCTACCAGATAAAGTAAGTTGCCCATTTTTGATGTATTTTAAGTTGTGTTTTAAATTGTGAGCGTGTCTAAAATAAGGAATGAGGAAAAAATAAGGTACTTAATTTTCCTCATTCCTAAACCGCCCATTTTTTTCGATTAAAGTATGCTTATCCCGATATAAAGTTGGAGCGTCGAGTTGCGACCATCGGCAAAAGTATAGTTGCGGGTAGGAAATGTCCTTTCCTTACCGACTTTTTGCAGTCCAAACTCGTAGCGGAGTCCGAAACTCAACTTATCGAAGTCCGTGCCCAATCCTACCACCAGACCATAATCGAGGGAATTAAAATTATCTTTTTTCAATTCGTTCTCAAAGTTGAACAAATTAATATTCGATATATTTTTTACCTTGGCGGTGGTCAGCGAAGCCAAATAAATTCCTCCTTGCAAGTTCACATTTTTAGTGATATTAACGACTGCAAGCAGCGGCACTTCAAAGTAATTGAGCGAAAATCTCGCCGTCCCGCTCACGAAAGAGTTGTTGTAGGCAAGTTCACTTCCCTTCATCGTAAAGAGCAACTCTGGCTGAAAGGAAATCATTCGCGTCAATGCGACTCTCAAGAAAAAGCCACCATTGAAGCCTACAAGTGGGTTTTTGCTGTTCACATCTTCCGTGAACATATTAGAGACGTTTACGCCGCCCTTGACACCGAAGCGGCTGTTGTTTTGTCCACCCACTTGCGCCTCAACACTTGTGAAAGTAAGTGCTACCATAGCTGCTACACTTATTAATTTTGCGAATTTTGTAATTGTCATTTAGTTTGATTTTAGATTTTTTATACTGCAAAGATGCGCGGATATAAAACCTAAAACATTACACAATTATATATTTAACTTACATCTTTCACACATTCTCCAAAAACTTTCCTTTTCTTTCTTTTGAGCGTCCTAAAAAAGTCGGAGTCAAGCCCGTCACTTTTACCACCATCTTGCACGAAGGCTCGCCATATATTTGAGTTTTTAGTTGTGAGTTTTTAGTTGTGAGTTTGTCATGTCCTAAATAGTTTTTGAATTGACAACAGCTTTAGCTGTTGTTTAAAAAAAATGGGGTTTCGGCTTTAGCCAAATACTTGCTACGGGCGAGTCATTTAGGCAAAAGCCAACACAATTATTATCCATTGCCCGACAGCTAAGGCACTCGGCACTCAATAAAAACTAAATATGTTCGGGTAAGTACTTGTGCATAATTACTTTCGTTTAAAAATCCCGAAGGGATTAAATGTTTATAAAAGACAAATGCCCTATATCTGCGACCCCTTCGGGGTCGGACGCG
>JAYWGG010000253.1:0-1685 GCA_043778415.1 Saprospiraceae bacterium | reverse complement strand
TTCAAAGACGCAGAGCGGCTAATTGTTTCTTCAGAAATAAAAGGCATTTTAAAGTGCAACGTGTCGCCAAAGTTAAATTACCAATCGCTGCACGAATTTCTGTACTACGGATACAGCATGAATAATTTTACACTTTACGAAGATATTTTCAAAGTTAGTCCAAGTTGTTATCTTTCTGTAGATTTATCCAATTCTGAAGTAAGCAATCACACTTACCACGAGTTAGAAACTGCTGATTGCAATGCGTCGGAGTTTAAGGACGAAAAAAATATTATCGCAAAAACAACTCAACTTCTCGAAAATGCAGTAAAACGCCAACTGATGAGCGACGTGCCGATTGGCGTTTTTTTGAGTGGCGGCGTGGATTCCACAGCGATAGCTTCCATAGCGTCCAAATATTATACAGGCAAATTGAACACTTATACGGCGGGCTTTGACTACTACGACGGACAGGACGAAATGAATATCGCCAAAAAAACTTCCCAACAGCTCGGGACAGAACACCACGAAATACACATAAAAGGGCAAAATATATCCGACCTTATCGTCCAATTAGTGCATCATCACGATGAGCCTTTCAGCGACGCAGCCAATATCCCACTTTTTTTGATGACCAAAGAGCTGAACCATACCTGTAAAGTTATTTTGCAAGGAGATGGCGGCGACGAATTGTTTGGAGGATACAATGCGTATGAAATATTGAATAGAAAAAATACTTACAAATTGGCTGTCAATATTTTGAAACCGCTTGAGTTTCTGAACTTCTCAACCCCGATGAAACAAAGAGTCAATAGATTCTATGATATATTAAATGAAAAAAACGATGGACATCTGATAGCATTGCTTTCTACGATGGAAACTAAAGCTACTCAACCATTACATATTTTTAGCAAAGCGGTACAAAGTAAATTAAACTCAAACCCATTCGCGTACTACCGACAGTTAGGGGATAGTCTGGAAGGCTTGACTATCAACGACAAATTATTTTATATCAATATGAAAACTGTCCTTCCCGAGCAGTTCTTGGAGAAGGTAGATAAAAGCACGATGGCAAATGGAATAGAAATCCGCGTACCTTTTTTGGACAACGAACTCACTTCTTTCGCAATGAAGATTCCAGCTGCGCTAAAACTGAAAAATGGAACTAAAAAATACTTACTCAAAAAAGCGTTAAAAAATATCGTCCCCGATTACGTCCTCAACGCACCTAAAAAAGGCTTCGGAGTTCCCTACGGAAACTGGCTAAAAGAACCGCTCGCGCTATTTTTTAGAGAAAGGGTTTATTCGCCTTATATTGTTTCTTTGGATATTTTTGACCACGACTACATCGGAAAATTATACGATGACTATGTAAAACGAGGAGCTAACAATTCTTTTATGCTATGGAAAATATTGAACCTCTGCATCTGGTTGGAAGAATATAAAGTACAGTTGTAAAGTGAATAAAAACCTTTTATTGGTCATAGACGACCTCGGCTCGGGAGGTGCGCAGAATCAAATTACAATCTTGGCAAAAGGATTGAGCGAAAACGGCTACAACGTGTCGTTGCTGGTGTATCACCCGAGTGATTTTTTTGCTTACAGGCTCCAAGACACCAAAGTAGAGATAATCTACCACCAGAAAACTTCAAAACTCGGAGTCGGCGTAATACTGTTTTTACGAAAGACTATCGTAGCAAAAAAAA
>JAYWGG010000252.1:0-1688 GCA_043778415.1 Saprospiraceae bacterium | reverse complement strand
ACTTGCTTTGCTCACTTTTTCCGTTTTTCTAATCGGCTGTCGCTCCGACAAGCGCGCAAAAAAAATGTCCGACGAAATCAGCAACTATGTATATGCGTACACGTCTGGCTCAATTTCAAAAAAGGCAAGTATAAAAGTGAGTTTTACGAGCCAAATCGTGTCGCACGACAAAATTGGCACGGAAGTCGAAAGCGGAATTATTAGTTTTAGCCCCACGATACGGGGAAAAGCAGTCTGGGCGGACGACCGAACTATCACCGTAGAATCAGATAAATTATTACCCTCCAAAACCAATTATATCGGAAAAGTACGGCTTGACAGGCTCTTCCAAAACGTCCCCAAAGAAGTCCAAACCTTTGAGTTTGACTTTCGTACCCGCGAGCTTTTTATGGAAGTCGTGACCGACGGTTTGAAGACCGACGACAACAGCGATTTGAGCAAGCAAACCTACTACGGAAAAGTTTTTACGTCGGATATCGCCGACAATCAAGCACTTGAGAAATGCTTTCTTGCCGCAGGCGGAAATAAAAATTTTCCGATTCGCTGGATTCACAGCAATGACCAACTCAAACATGAGTTTTTTATTGATAACATTATTCGACAAGACAATGATTTTTCGATAAAAATTTCATGGAACGGCGACCCATTGGATATTGAATCCAAAGGCGAAACACTGGCTACAATACCGTCCATCAAAGATTTTACGGTCGTAGAGTTCAAAGTAATCCAACAAAAAGAGCAGAGTATTCAAGTTATTTTTTCAGACCCTTTGCTCCAAAATCAGGATTTGACGGGCAAAATACAAATCGAGGGTTACGGTGGTTTACTCAATTATTTGATAGACGGCAACTCGCTGCGCGTCTTTCCGTCGGGTAGATTATCGGGTAAATTAAATGTCACGATTGCGCAAGGAATAAAAAATATAAACAATAAACTGCTGAACGAAGTCCAAAAATCTTGGACTTTGAGCTTTGAAGACCAAAAGCCAGCCCTCCGTTTGGCAGGGCGTGGAGTCATTATTCCCAATTCGGACGGGCTGATTTTTTCTTTTGACGCAGTTAGTTTGAACGCTGTAGATGTCGAGATTTTTAAAATTTATGGCAATAATCTACCCCAATTTCTTCAAACCAATAATTTAGACGGCAACCAAGAACTTGAGCGGGTTGGAAAAGTTATTTTTCAGAAAAAAATTACGCTCAAAGACCTCAATTCCAACGCAAAAGCCCACGAATGGACGCGATACGGACTTGATTTGAGTAAAATTATTAAGACAGACCCCAACACGATTTATCAAGTAAGAGTTGGGTTCAAGCTGAACTATACAGATTATTATTGCACCAAAAATAATAATAAAGAAGAACAAAATCTGACCGCTACGGCTCTACCGTTAGATGAAAATGGAGATATTCAGAGTATCCTAACAACTGATAATAATTCTGACTTCTACGACAATTATAACTGGAACGAGCGAGATAACCCTTGTGCAAAAGAATATTATTCGGGAGAAAGATTCATTCGCAGAAATGTTTTTGCCTCCAATTTGGGACTGATTGCGAAGGGCGGAAAAGACAAATCTTTTTTTGTAGCGACAGCAGACATCAAAAATGCCGAGCCACAACCGGGAACAAAATTAGAATTTTATGACTACCAAAATCAATTAATCACATCAACTGTGACGGGCAACGACG
>JAYWGG010000251.1:0-16573 GCA_043778415.1 Saprospiraceae bacterium | reverse complement strand
ACCCAAAAGTAATTTGGGACAAGGATTCCAAACAGTGGATAATGGCTTTGGCGGTCTATGACCACATCAAATTTTGGGGGTCGAGCGACTTGAAAAATTGGCGAGATTTGAGCGATTTTGGAAAAGAATACTCCGCCAACATCGGCGTGTGGGAATGTCCAGATTTTTTTCCGATGACTGTGGAAGGCAGCGACGAGCAAAAATGGGTGCTTCTGCAAAGTTTCAATCCCGGCAATCCCAATGGCGGCAGTGGTACGCGGTATTTTGTGGGAAATTTTGACGGTAAAAAATTTACGATTGACCCACAATTTGCCAAAAATATAGCCAAAAATCCAGCTTGGTTGGACGTTGGACGCGATAATTATGCGGGCGTGACGTGGTCGGACGTTCCGCAAAGCGACGGGCGGCGTATTTTTTTGGGTTGGATGTCCAACTGGGATTATGCGACCGTCGTGCCGACCACCAACTGGCGCAGCGCGATGACTTTGCCCCGCCAGTTGGTGCTAAAAAAAACAGCCTTTGGCTACCGAATTTTTCAGCAACCTGTAAAAGAATTTGAACTATTGCGCGAAGCGGCGTTTTCTTTCAGCAATCAAAAAATATCAGACAGCTGGAATGTGTCCGAAAAATTGGGCATAAAATCCGCCGTTTCGGAAGTGATTTTGCAGGTCGAAATACTCGAACAAGACAGCAGCGCCGTCTTCGGAGTCCAACTTTCCAACTCGAAAGGCGAAACGTACAAAATTGGGTACGACGCACCCAACAAACAATTTTTTAGCGACCGCAGAAATGCGGGTATCAGCAGTTTTTCGGATAAGTTTGCCTCCAAAATACACGTCGCCACTCGATTGATTGTGGACAAAAAAATGGAACTGCGCTTGGTTTTTGATAAATCTTCCTGCGAACTTTTTGCCGACGGCGGCGCGACCGCAATGACAGATATTTTTTTTCCGCGTGAAGATTTTGATAAAATAAGTATTTTTACAGACCACCACAGTTCTATTGTCGTACAATCGGCTAAAATCTGGACACTAAAAAATTGACTTTCTATGCCAACGCCATCAACTTTTGACCCCAACTCGCCAGAAGTAAAAAGAGCCATTCGACGGCTCAATTCGAGATTTTTGATGAATATTTTTTTTCTGACCAAACTTCCGTCCGCTGCTTTTATGGGCTTGCGGGTAGCGGCGTGCGACCACTTGCAGGCGAGTATTTCGCTACCGTTTAGTTGGCGGTCAAAGAATCCGTTTCAGTCTATTTATTTCGCTGCGCAATGTGCTGCCGCTGAAATTTCTACTGGTTTGCTGGCTCAAATCGCGCTCCAACGCCCCGAAAAAATATCCATGCTCGTGGTAAAATTTGAAGCTGAATTTTTGAAAAAAGCCGATTCGATGGCTACTTTTACCTGTTCCGACGGCGCGGCGGTCATCGCAGCCGTCGAGAAAGCCGTTGCGAGCGGCGAAGGACAAACGGTTGCAATGACTTCGGTTGGCACGATGAAAAACGGCGAAATAGTGTCTAAAATGATTGTCACGTGGTCTTTTAAAAAGAAAAAAATTTAAACCCGAAGTTACCGACACCTTAAAGGTATCGTAACTTGTCATCAATAGCTCGTTTGATATTAAAAATAATAATATTCTCCATTTCCAACCAAGCCATTTCATAACATAAAAAGTTTTTTTGCGTTATAAGAAATGTATCTAAAATAAACTACTCATTTTTTCTGCCAAATTACAACCAATCACTGCGTTATTTTTTCGTTTCAACGCCCTGCGTTGCGCCTCAAAAATGCCTTGTTATTGACTGAATTTATTGGAAAAAATTAAGTACCTTATTTTTTCCTCATTCCTAAACTAACGAAATAATAAAATTATCATCTCTGAATTTTGAAAAATATGAATCTGAAACGCACCCTACAGCTTTCTGCTTTGAGCGGCGTGGCTTTTTTGAGTACCGCCGCCATCAATCACAACGAAGGCGACCACGCCAAATATTTTGAAATATCCAAAAATATCGAAATATTTGCTAACCTTTTTAAGGAAATAAACACTTATTATGTAGATGAAATAGACCCTGGAAAACTCATGCGCACCGGATTAGATGCTATGGTGGGTTCTTTAGACCCTTTCACCAACTACATCGCCGAAGCGGATATCGAAGGTTATCGCTCTCTGACGGAGGGAAAATACAACGGAATCGGAGCGCAATACAAACAAATTGGCGATTATATTACCATCACAGAGCTGTACGAAAACTGCCCCGCCATTAAAGCAGGAATGAAAGTCGGCGACGTTATCACGGCTATCGAAGGGAAATCTACCAAAAATAAATCTACCGACGACATGAACAGCATCATGAAAGGCTATCCCGGCTCGAATGTAGATATGACCATTCGGAGAGAAGATAAAGAGCTGAAAATCAATCTAATACGTACAGAAGTTGATTTGCCCAACGTGCCTTTCAACGGAATGTTGAACCCCGAAGTCGCTTACATTAACCTGACGACTTTCACTCAGAACGCAGGCGCAAATGTCGAAAAAGCCGTCCGCGAACTGAAAGAAAAAAATCCAAAACTGAAAGGAATCGTGTTCGACCTCCGCGAAAACGGTGGCGGATTGCTCAACGAAGCCGTCAATATTTGTAATATTTTTATTCCAAAAAATGAAACGGTTGTGACTACCAAAGGAAAAGTAGTAGATTGGGATAGAAGCTACAAAACTTCCGCCGAACCCTTTGACGAAAAAATACCGTTGGTCGTGTTGGTGAACAGCAACTCTGCATCTGCGTCAGAAATTGTGAGCGGCACTATCCAAGATTTGGATAGAGGGGTCGTAATGGGGCAACTTTCCTACGGAAAAGGATTGGTGCAAAATACGAAAGACATCGGTTATAATGCAAAGGTGAAACTGACTACCGCCAAATATTATATTCCGAGCGGGCGGTGTATCCAAGCGGTGATTTACAAAAACGGTGTGCCAGTCCATACGCCAGACTCTTTGAGAGCGACTTTCAAAACCCGCAATGGGCGTATCGTTTTGGACGGCGGCGGTATCAAACCAGACGTAATTCTCGCCAAGCCCGAGCAATCCAATATTGCAAAAAATTTGTTAGAAAAAAATATTATCTTTGATTTTGTGACAAAATATTGTGCTACTCACGCTACCATTCCAGCCGTCGAGCAGTTCAGTTTTACAGAATTTGGAGAATTTGAACAATTTTTGGCTGCCAAAAAATTTGAGTACGAAACAGAAAGTGAAAAATTGCTCAAAAAAATGCGCGAAGAATCAACCAAAGAAAAATACGCCGAATTGCTTCAGCCAGAATTTTCGATGCTCGAAAGTAAAATAAAAACAGAGAAAAAAACAGAACTCGGAAAGCACAAATCCGAAATTATTGACCTCATTGAGCGCGAAATAGTTGGGCGTTACTACTTCCACAAAGGCTCTGTCCAGATGAATCTGAAAAATGACTCGGAGGTAAAAGCTGCCATTCAGTTGCTCAACGACGAAAAAAGATACAGCCAAATTTTGGCAAAAAAGTAAGATTGTGTGACATAAAAAAAGCGATGCTCCTGCGGGCATCGCTTTTTTTATGCTTCCGCAGCTCGATATTTTTATTCTGTCTGGCGGAGTTTCTCTATTTCGTCGGCAGCCAAGCCCGTGTCCTCCGCGATTTGCGCATCGGAAAGATTGCGTTTCAACAGTTTTTTAGCAATTTCAAATTTCTCTTCTTCCCGCTCCAATTTCAAAACCTTTCTGTGAGAGACTTCTAACTTCGCTTGTTCCCACTCGTCGGGACTGATATTTTTTTCCTCAATAATTTCAGTTGCGCGTTTGATGCCCGCATTATCGAAGTTTATTTTCGGATTTTCGGGGCTGTGGATACTTTCATAAATCAAATCCAACCAATCTCGATAATTTTGCGGCGTATCGTCGCCCCTATAATTCGGGTTGAGATAAATCAACTCGTGGTTAAAAATTTTTCGCTCTGTCCCTTTCAGATTTTTTGGGTTCAAGGTCGAAATCAGCACTTCGTCTTTGTAAATCTCGCGAGTTTTTTCGTTGATTTTGTAGGGCGCAGTCATCACCACAATCGTATAAACCGTTTTCTGTACCGAATAATCCTCCGAACTTCGCTGTTGCTCCGTTATCGCTTGCAGATGGTAGTGCAAAAATCTATCAAAATTATGGTCGTATTCTACTTTTTGAATCTCTACCACAATCCGTTTTTTAGTGTCCTCCGCAAAAATATCGTACCTAAAATTAATATTTCCCAACTTGGATTCAAATGATTTTTCGGTTTCAATCGCATCGGGTTCTACGTCAATTCCTAAAATATCTTTCACAAAAGCCTTAAAGACAATTTTATCCGTGAAAGCCTTTTTGAAATAAACTTCATTATCCAATCTCGAAAGTTTCATAATATTTTTTTACAAAGATACGAAAAAAACAAAAGTAAGACCGCCTCGTGTTTTTTTATTCCCTACCTTTGGCGTTCAGTTTCTTTTAAAAAAATTTTATGCTGCTATCCATGACTGGCTTCGGAAGAGCCTCTCGTTCTTACAAAGACAAAAATATTTCTGTCGAAATCCGTGCGCTCAACAGCAAAACAACCGATATTCGGCTCAAATTGCCTTTCGATTTTAAAGAAAAAGATACTTTGATTCGCAAGATTGTCACCGAAAAAGGAGAGCGCGGCAAGATAGATGTCGCCATTACTATCCAATCCATGCAGGACGAAGACACGAACAGCAGTGTGCTGAACGCCGAATTATTCAAAAAATACTATCGCCAACTCCAAAAACTCAACACGGAACTCAACGCGCCCGAACACAATCTTACGGAGGCAGTCATGCGACTTCCGAATGTGCTGGTGGCGACCGAAGAAAGTGCGATGGAGGACGAGGAATGGACGGTTATACAAGCCGCCATCGTAGAAGCAATGGACGATTTTACGCGGTTTCGGTCCGTAGAAGGCGCAGTGCTGGAAGAAGAACTTCGGCTGCGGACGAATAATATTCAGAAAAATCTGAACGATGTGACACCGTTTGAAACAGAAAGAATCGTAAAAGTGCGGCAGAGGCTGCACCAAAGTTTGGAAGAATTTTGGGGGCGCGACAATGTGGACGAAAACCGTTTTGAGCAAGAAGTGTTGTTCTATTTGGATAAAATGGACATTACGGAAGAAAAAGTACGACTCGACCAACACTGCAAATATTTTCTCGAACAATTCGACGACCTTACCAACATCTCGAAAGGCAGACAACTGAATTTTATTAGTCAAGAAATGGGGCGCGAAATCAACACGTTGGGCGCAAAAGCCTACTCGTCAGAGATACAACGCCTCGTGGTGCAGATGAAAGACGAACTCGAAAAAATTAAAGAACAACTGGCTAACGCCGTGTAACGCGTGATATGAGTAAATTGATTATTTTTACAGCTCCGTCGGGCGCAGGAAAGACAACTATTGTGCGGCATCTGCTCAAAAAATTTGGCGAGCAACTTTCATTTTCGGTGTCCGCAACCACCAGAGCCTGCCGCGCGCACGAGGAGAATAACAAAGACTATTATTTTTTATCGCCCGAAGAGTTCAAGGCTCGGATATCGGCAGGGGATTTTTTGGAGTGGGAAGAAGTGTACGCCGACCAATATTATGGCACGCTCAAAAGCGAGGTAGCACGCATCTGGGCGGCTGGCAAAAGTGTCCTTTTCGATATTGATGTGCGGGGAGCCACCAACATCAAGCGAGCGTATCCCGAGCGCACGCTGGCGGTGTTCGTGAAGCCACCGACGGAAGAAATACTGTTCGAGCGGCTCAAAAATCGGCGCACCGAAACGCCCGAAAGCCTCCTCAAGCGCATCGCCCGCGCCAAAGACGAGTTGAGTTACGAACATTCGTTTGATACCGTTTTGGTCAATGACGACTTGGCGACCGCATTTCGCGAAGCGGAACAACTGATTGTAGATTTTTTAAAAAAAAATAGCTAACATAATATGACTACTTTGACCACCAACGGAATCGTCGTCAGCGTAGAAAGCAACTACCAAGCCGACCTCTCGGAAGCCGCCGAAGAAAAACACATTTTTGTCTATCACATCACCATCGAGAACCGCAACCATTTTTCGGTGCAGCTGCTGCGTCGCAGATGGCTCATTTTTGATTCCAACTGCATTCGTTACGAAGTAGAAGGAGCGGGCGTAGTGGGCGAACAGCCAGTGCTGGAAAGTGGCGAAAGCTACCAGTACTCCTCGTGGTGCAACCTGAAAACAGAAATGGGGAAAATGCGCGGCACTTATATTCTTCAAAATCAATTAGACGAAAGTTTTTTTGGAGTCAATATTCCCGAATTTGAACTTATTGCTCCTCAAAAAATGAACTAAACTAAAAAAAATACACTCATGGCAAAAGTAAGCAAACCACGCCCCGTCAATATTACGAATCGAAAAGCCGAACACGAATACGCATTTGTGACCAAATACGAAGCAGGCATTATGCTGACCGGCACGGAAGTAAAAGCCATTCGAGCTGGCTACGCCAACCTCAACGATGCGTTTTGTGTGGTCAAAGACGGCGAACTTTTTGCCCGCAATGTATTTATTTCAGAGTATTCGATGGGAACTTACTACAACCACGAAACGCGCCGCGTCCGAAAACTCCTTCTCCACAAAGCCGAACTCAAAAAATTGGAGCGGCGTGTGTCCGAAAAAGGGTTCACCATCGTGCCGTACAGAATTTACCTCACCGATAGAGGATTCATCAAGATGGAAGTCGTGCTGGCGCAGGGCAAAAAAACGTACGACAAACGCGAAGCCCTCAAAGCCAAAGACAGCAAACGCGACCTCGACCGAATTAGAAAGGCGTATAAGTAGAATAAAATAAAAAATGCTGTCAAGGTATGCCAAGGAATGTATCTAAAATAAACTACTCATTTTTTCTGCTGAATTACAACCAATTACTGCGTTATTTTTTCGTTTCAACGCCCTGCGTTGCGTCTCAAAAATGCCTTGTTATTGTTTGAATTGATTGGAAAAAATCGAGTACTTTATTTTTTCTTCATTCCCAAGCCAAAATAACTTTTACAACGCTCTTTTTTTGTGAAACAACTATTTTACAGAATTTAAAATAGTTTTAGCTTTTTATGAAAATTTTAACAAATGAAATTTCACTTAAATAAGGCTTTCCCATTATTTACAGATTGGATAACAAACGCAAAGTTGAGCTACCCCCAGCTAAATTATCAAATTAGCGATGCAACTATCTTCAAAAACGATTTACAAAATGCTATGTTTAAAGCAGTAAATGGATTAAATAAAGCAGAAAAAATTGAATGCAGAAAATCAATCGGGTATGATTATGGCTTTATTTGTGGCTTTATACAAGGCAACTTGAATGCAGCTTGGTACAGCGAATACATATATAAACAAACAAACCAGTACAAACTATTTACAGTGATTAATACTATAGACAGTTTTTTTAAATTCGACGATTTATTGAGAATTAGATTGTCTAACCTATATACTGAACATTATAAAACTCAACTAAATTTAGAAAATATTGATGCAAAAATTGATATTGATTTGCCAAAAAATTTGGACTTCCTTGATATTGAAAATTCAGGGAACCCAATTTTAGTTGCGTTAGAAAATATCAAGATAGAGATGATCAAAAAAATGTTTTGTGATAAAACTCCTGACTTTTTGACAACTGTTAGTACTTATTTTACTCACGAAGATATTGCTGCCATCATAAAACAAAACGAATAGGAAATGTCCTAAAATAATCCACACTCAACTCTTTACGTCCAATGCGTCGCGAATACCGTTTCCCAGCAGGTTGAAAGCAAGCACCAAGAGCATAATCGCCACAGCGGGAACGATAGTCAATGCTGGTTTTCCACTCAAAACGTAGCCGTAATTTTCGTTCAGCAGCGTCCCCCACGACGGTTGCGGCGGCTGAATCCCAAACCCCAAATAGCTTAAACCCGCCTCCACGAGGATAGCCGTAGCAAAATTCGCCGCCGCTACCACCGCCACCGTAGCAGATACGTTGGGCAGAATATGCCGAAATAAAATTCTTGCATCTCCAAACCCCAGACTCCGAGCCGCTTCCACAAACTGTACTTTGCGCAGCGCAGCCACCTGTCCGCGCACCAAGCGAGCCACGTCCACCCACATCGTAAGTCCGACGGCGATGTAGATATTGGTAGCATTGCGACCAACCGCCATCACGATTGCAAACACCAAAAGCAGCGTCGGAATAGACCACACCGTATTGATGAGCCATACGATAAGGTCGTCGGTGCGCCCGCCCGCATAGCCCGCAATCGCCCCCAAAGTCACGCCGAGCAGCAAAGAAATGAGAACCGCAATGCAGCCCACCAACAACGAAATGCGTACTCCAAGTATCAGCCGACTCAACATACAGCGTCCGAAAGCGTCAGTGCCGAGCCAAAAAGTACGGTTCGCAACATGCTCTTGGATTATTTTTTTTTGTAAAAAAAACGCAGGCGGAGTCGTAGATAAGCTACCATCTTGACCCAAAAACTCAAAACCGCCGTTCTCTATTTTTTTTATCTTCACTGGGGCAGCCGACATCGGAAACAAAACCTGCACGAGATGAAAACCAACCGTGTCGCCAGCGAAGGCGACTCCTGTTTGCTCGTCCGCGCCCGCCCATTTTTCGATAAAGATAGAATCATTTTTAAAAAAATAAGATTGAAAAGAAAAGCGTTTGTAGTCCGAAACCTTACCGCCCCAAAGGGTTTCGAAAAAACTTTGTGAGTCGCTGTCGCCCGTCCGTCTTGTGCAAACCGATAGTTGCTGCGTCCGAAAGGCAGGAGCTTGAAGAGCAATATCTACGGACTGTTCGTTGGCGTTGGGCGAGCTGTCGGGCGCAATGAAGTAGGCAAAAATAGCCACCAAAAATGCTACGGTAATCATCGCCAAGCTCAACGCCGCCGATGGATTGCGAATCAATTTTCTTAAAAAATGTGTTCTTTCAGGCTCGCTCATAGTCCGTTTTTTCTTACAAAAGTAAAAAAATAGCCCAACTTTAAACAGCTTTTTTTTATTTTTAGACCAAAACCTAACTACTGTTTGTAAAGTTATTTTATCTTCGTGCGAGATTTTTGACCCCAATTTTAAAAAAAAATTGGAGTAGCTTAAACAAGTTTCTTTTAGACACATTTTATATTCACTTTTTAGATACACTTCTAAAATTCATTTTTTTACACTATTTTTGATGAGAAATAAAATTTTCACTTTGCTCGCCTTCGCTACTCTTGTAACAGCAATGAGCTGCAGCAGCACAAAAAAGATTACGACCACAACCGCCGTACCCGTGGCTCCACCAGCTATCGGCAAAGATGCCGCGCCGACTGCCGATGCAAATACCACAAAGAAAACCAACGACTTTTCTCTACCGACCTACAACACCAGCGAGCGACGGCTGCACGACCTGATTCACGAAAAAGTAGAAGTGAGCTTCGACTGGGCAAAACAACGGGTCATCGGTAAAGCCACACTTACCCTCAAACCATATTTCTTTTCGACCGACTTGCTGACGCTCGATGCCAAAAATTTTGACATCAAAAAAGTGTCTTTCCTCAATCAAAAAACACCACTCAAATACGAATACAACGGCTTGGAACTGAACATCGAGCTGGGCAAAAAATTCAAGCGCACCGAAGAATACAGCATCGTGATTGACTATGTAGCGAAGCCCGAAGAACGCGACAGCATAGGCGGCAGCGAAGCTATCAGCTCCGACAAAGGTTTGTTTTTCATCAACCCAACTGGCGAAGAAGGCAGCGAAAAACCACACCAAATATGGACGCAAGGCGAAACCCAAAACAACTCGCGCTGGATGCCAACCATCGACAAGCCCAACGAGCGATGCACGCAAGAGATGTACATCACGGTAGAAAATAAGTACAAAACGCTCTCCAACGGACTGCTGGTTTCGAGCAAAAGCAATGCGGACGGCACTCGGACGGACTACTGGAAAATGGACTTGCCCCACGCGCCCTATCTTTTTATGATGGCAGTGGGCGACTTCGCGGTCGTGACCGACAAATGGAACGGAATAGATGTCAATTATTATGTCGAACCCGCCTACGAAGCCGACGCGCGCGCGATATTTCCCTACACAACTGAAATGTTAAGTTTTTTTTCGGAGCGATTGGGCGTGCCGTATCCTTGGCAAAAATTTTCGCAAGTCGTGGTGCGCGATTATGTGTCGGGAGCGATGGAAAATACGACAGCCGTTATTTTCGGTGAGTTTATGCAAGGACACAAACGGGACTTGATAGATGCTGAAACCAATGAACTGGTCGTGGCGCATGAAATGTTTCACCACTGGTTCGGCGATTATGTGACCTGCGAAAGCTGGTCCAACCTGACGCTCAATGAAGGTTTTGCCAACTACAGCGAATACCTTTGGCTCGAACACAAGCACGGAAAAGACGATATGGAGCGTCACCGACTCACCGAACTCGGTGGATATTTAGGTTCGACGATGCAGCAGCCCGCTCACCCGTTGATTCATTTTGGGTTCAAAGACCGCGAGCAAATGTTTGACGCACACAGCTACAACAAAGGTGGTTTGATTCTTAATTATCTCCGCAATTACTTGGGCGACGATGCTTTTTTTACGTCGCTCAATCGGTATTTGGAAAAAAATAAATTCACAGACGTGGAGGCGCACGAACTCCGCATGGCTTTTGAAGATACGAGCGGCGAAGACCTCAACTGGTTTTTCAATCAATGGTTTTATGCAGCCGGACACCCAGTTTTGGACGTAAATTACTCCTACGACGAAGCTGCCAGCATGGTGACGGTCAATATTGAGCAAAAACAAGACCCCGAAAAAAATCCGCCCATCTATATTTTACCGATGGCGATTGATATTCATACTGCCGAAGGAACTTCGCTGCGCCGCAGTATTCGCGTCACCCAACGCAAGGAAAGTTTTACTTTTCAAGTGCCTACAAAGCCGCTGTTGGTCAGCGTAGATGCCGACCACGTAGTGCCAGCGATTGTCAACTATAAAAAATCAGAACCCGAATATGTGTTCCAATACTACAACGGAAACGGTTTTACGGACCGTCAGGAGTCTTTAGAAAAAATAAAAAGCAGCAAAAGCGAGGGCGCAAAAAAAATGTATCGCGACGCACTCAACGACCCGTCTTGGGCGTTGCGCAGCTCTGCACTCGACAAAGCCGACACTAAAAATGACCCAACTTTGTGGGAAACAATCTCCACAATGGCTCTGAAAGACGCGCACTCCAAAGTTCGCTCGGCGGCGTTCAAAATGTTGGCAAAAAGTGGCGATGCCAAGTACGCTGCTACTTGCAAAACCACCATTGACAATCCCAAAGAGGCTTACGGAGTCGTGTCCTCCGCCCTGAAAACGTTGGTAAAACTCGACCCGACTGCCGCAGCTGCGTACGCAAAAAAATTGGAGAATGAAGAAAACGATGCTATTCTCACAGGAATTTCGGAAATTTATCTCTCCAAACCCGATGCGTCACAACAGTTGCCTTTTTTCAATAAAGCATTAGAAAAAATGGACGGTCAGGAAGTCGTACCGTTTCTCGAAAACTATGTAAAAGTACTCAAAACTGCCGACGACGCTACGATTATGAAGTCTGCCGCCACCTTGCGCACTATCGGAATCAGCCAAACGCAGTCGCCTTATCGTCGTTTTGGAAGCGTAAAAGCGTTGAATGATTTGCGCTCTTTTTTGAAATCCCGAAAAAGCGACGACGAAACACAGAAAGCTGCCAACGCCGCTCACATCAGCGAAATCACGAAAGCGATAGACGAAGCGATGCAAAAGGAAACTGTCGAGCAGTTGAAAGCCGTGTATAAAGCGCAGGGATTTTAAAGTGCGGCAAAAAACTTGAATAGGTATTATTTCTTTTTTCGCACCGCAACGGTCATTTTCTGTGGGTCAGAAAACGGAATTTTTTGGTTCATTTCTACCGAATAGCCGTCGTCTGGGCGGTAGGAGAGTTGTTGCTGGAGCGTAGCCACTGCGCTGCTCGCCGAGTTTTTGATGTTAATTTCCTGCAAAATATTATGATAAAAAATAATATCTAACTCTTTGGTTTTTAGGTTTTTATCCTGTGTTGTGTAAGAAATTTTCAGCAATTCACGTTGCGCGTCGAAAGTGCTATCCACACGGTATTTTTCTTTCCATGCAGGACGATTGATGTCGGCTTCTGCAAAAAGAGCCAACTCCTGCGTCCAGTTGAGCGAGTCTGAGATTTTTTCTTCGGTCGCGCCGTCCACCGTTACTTTTTTTTCGTACCGCCCAGCCTGCGATTGGAGGCGTTTGGCTTCGGAGGAAATAAAATTTTTTACATCAAAAAATGAATTTTGGGGCGCAACAATATTAGTTTTTTTGTCTTTACAAAATGTCACAAAAAAGGCAATAAATAATAAAAATAATATCTTTATTTTCTTCATGGAAAGACTGTTCGGTTAAGTTTTTTTTTAATTGTACAAAAACATATTTCGATTGCGCTCCAACTCTCTGAAATACGGATCGGTCAGGTCTTTGATGAAATGGATAGCTTCGCCCGTAGATTTCATTTCGGGTCCGAGCCGTTTGTCCACATTCGGAAATTTGTCGAAAGAAAAAACGGGAACTTTGATTGCGTAGCCTTCCAAATGTTTGTCAATATTGAACTCTTTGAGCTTTTTGGCACCAATCATCACTTGCGTGGCGATGTTGAGAAAAGGGATTCCGTACGCTTTGGCGATAAAAGGAGTAGTGCGGCTGGCGCGCGGGTTGGCTTCTATCACATACACTTTTTCATTTTTGATAGCAAATTGTATATTGATAAGTCCCTTGATATTGAGTGCGAATGCCAATTTTTTGGTGTAATAAACCATCGTTTCGATGACTTCGGGCGAAAGGCTGTAAGTCGGAAGAGTGGCACAGCTGTCGCCAGAGTGAATTCCAGCGGGTTCGATGTGTTCCATTATTCCCATTATCATTACTTCATCTCCGTCACAAATAGCGTCAATTTCAGCTTCTTTGGCGCGCTCCAAAAACTGGTCAATCAGTACTTTGTTGTCGGGCAAATGCTTGAAAATACTCAATACCTGACGCTCTAATTCTTTGTCGTTGATGACGATTTTCATTCGCTGTCCGCCTAACACATAGCTCGGGCGCACCAAAACAGGATAATGCACTCGCTTGGCGACCTCAATAGCTTCGTCCACGTCAAAGGCTACGCCGTACTGCGGGTACGGAATGTCAAGCGACTTCAATAAATCCGAAAACCGTCCTCGGTCTTCCGCAATATCCATCGAGTTGTAGTCGGTGCCGAGGATTTTGATGCCATTTTTATGAAATTGTTCGGCAAGTTTGAGCGCGGTTTGCCCGCCGAGCTGTACGATAACTCCTTCGGGTTGCTCGAGTTCGATGATTTCTTGGATATGTTCCCAAAAAACGGGTTCAAAATAAAGTTTGTCGGCAATATCGAAATCGGTAGAAACCGTTTCGGGATTACAATTTATCATAATCGCCTCATAACCAGCTTCTTTTATCGCCAGCAAGCCGTGTACGCAGCAATAATCAAACTCTATTCCCTGACCAATTCGATTGGGACCCGAACCCAACACGATGATTTTTTTTCGGTCGGACGGTATGGATTCATTGCCTAAAAGGCTATTTTTAAAAGTTTTCTTGCCGTTGTTGTCGTCATCGTCACTGCGAAAATTTCCGTCAAAAGTCGAATAAAAATAAGGCGTTTGAGCCTCAAACTCTGCCGCGCAGGTATCCACCATTTTATACACTCTTCTGATGTTGAGTTCCTTGCGCCGCTTCGTGACGTGTTGCTCTTCCACTCGCATCAGCCACGCAATCTGCGCGTCCGAATAGCCATTTTGTTTGAGTTCGACAAAAAATTCCTTCGGAATATCGGCGGGAATATTGTAATGAGAAAGCTGTTGTTCTTGCTTCACGAGGCGTTTGATTTGTTTCAAATACCAAGAGTCAATGTGGGTCAGTTTTTTGACCGTATTCTCTGGCACTCCGAGCCGCAAAGCGTCTTTCACGCGGTAAATCCGGTCGTCGCTCACTCGCTCCAATCGTTGCAGGATTTCGTCCGTACTGATCCATTCTTTTTTGTCTGCGCCCAAACCCATGCGGCTATTTTCTTGACTTTGACAGGCTTTTTGGAGTGCTTCCAGAAAAGTTCGCCCAATCGCCATTACCTCCCCAACGGATTTCATTTGCAAGCCCAAGCGGTCGTCGGCACCCGGAAATTTATCAAAATTCCAACGCGGCATTTTTACAATCACATAATCCAACGCAGGCTCAAAAAACGCCGAAGTCGTCTTCGTAATTTGATTTTTCAACTCATCTAAATGATAACCTATCCCCAACTTTGCGGCGATTTTTGCTATCGGATAGCCCGTCGCTTTGCTCGCCAACGCCGACGAGCGCGACACACGCGGATTGATTTCGATGGCGATTAACTTCTCGTTTTCGGGGTTGAGCGCGAACTGCACATTGCAGCCACCCGCAAAATTGCCCATCGCTCGCATGATTTTGATAGCGTCGTTGCGCATCTGCTGATAAGCCGTATCGCTCAAAGTCATAGCGGGCGCAACGGTAATGCTGTCGCCAGTATGGATTCCCATAGGGTCCAGATTTTCGACCGTGCAGATGATTACCACATTATCGTTGGAGTCGCGCAACAACTCGAGTTCGTATTCTTTCCAACCCAGCACCGCTTTTTCTACCAACACCTCGTGCGTGGGAGAAGCCTTCAGCCCACGCTGCAACGCCTCATCAAACTCCTCTTCCCGATGCACGATGCCGCCGCCCGAGCCGCCCAGCGTGTAGGACGGACGAATGACGAGCGGATAGCCGATTTTTTGTGCCGCTTCTTTTCCCTCCAAAAACGAATTGGCGATAAATGACGGCGCAACGCCCATGCCAATCCGAATCATTAATTTTTTAAATTCCTCCCGATTTTCAGCCAGCTCGATAGCGTCGATATCTACACCTATCATTCGGACACCGTATTTTTTCCAGACTCCGACCTTGTCTGCTTCGATGGCGAGATTGAGCGCAGTCTGTCCGCCCATCGTAGGCAGCACCGCGTCAATTTTTCGCTCTTCGAGAATTTTGATAAGACTTTCGACTGTCAGGGGCAGCAAATAAATGTGGTCAGCCGTCACAGGGTCGGTCATAATCGTGGCGGGATTGGAGTTGATGAGCGTCACTTCGATGCCCTCTTCTTGGAGCGAGCGCGCTGCTTGCGTCCCCGAATAATCGAACTCACAGGCTTGCCCAATCACAATCGGACCCGAGCCGATGATTAAGACCGAATTGATAGATGTGTCGCGTGGCATGGCGTTAGGTTGGTGATTTTGGGTCAAAGATAGTATTTCGGAAGTCGGTTTTTTATGTTTTTTTCAAAAATAATAAAAAAATCCGTCCCGACTTATTTTTAGAAATATGTCTGAAATGAACTGCGTGTTGGGGAATGCTTGCGCAATATCAGCTTTTGGTTGAGTTTATTTGAAAAAAATAAATTATTTTCACTTTTTTTCAAATTATTTTTTGTCACAATTTTAGACTATTAACAAATTAATTTTGACACTTTTCCGTTCTTACAGCGTCACAGAACGACAAATTATTATTTTTTACTATGTCACAAAATCGCCTTTCAGTGTATGAAAAATTTGGATATTAAAAAAAATTACCATAGCTTTGTTTTTGAAAAAAGTTGATGACAGTTTTTTTGAATGGCTTGCGCGAGTAATCAAAATTACTTTCAACTTTGACTACTTACCTGCCCACCTCTGCCCTCGCGAAGCAGTGTTGTATGCAGCTGGCACTAAATGACTCGAAACTCCGAAATTGTATCACTGGAATTTTTTTTAAATTTTTTTTTAAACCAATTTAAATTTTTAATTTTATGAAAAATTTTGCATTTTCAGTCTTCCGCTGTCAAACAGCAAACAGCAAACAGCAAACATTGCATAACTCTGCTGCTGCTATTTCTTGCGTTCCATTCCTTTTCACAATCTGAAAGTCACCCTATGCCAAGCGAACCTTGCAGAAACGCTACGCCAAGTGTCAGTTTAGCAATTTATCTAACGAATATGAGTGCTACTATGCAACAAACGGTTTTAGCTCCACAAGAGCGAGAAGTTGGCAGCTACTCACAAATGGTAGATATGAACAGCTTGGCTCCGGGTAGCTACAAGCTCCTCATTCAGCAGGACGGGCAGGTGTTTACCAAAACTATCGTGAAACAATCCAATTAATCCACTCAAAAAAATACGACGATATGAAACGATTAATTTTATTGCTTGCATTATTTTGTGGAGATTGTTTGACATCAACCTTGATACTTGCTCAAACTCCGCCCTTTCCGATGCTAAAAATGCCGATTTGGTTTGAAGATGCAATCGGAAACAAAGATACCATTTGGATAGGATTCGACCCTTCAGCCTACAATCCTTTCAGCGGACCTAACACCACTAATATAGAAGACACAATTTTTGGAGAAAAAATAATTACCGAGCCTTTCGATAGCGTTTTT
>JAYWGG010000250.1:0-1697 GCA_043778415.1 Saprospiraceae bacterium | reverse complement strand
GGTCATAAAACGCATCTACACGCGACTTTGCTTTGGTGCTGCGGGCTTGCGGTTGGCGGCGCACCCAGTCGAGTTCTTTAGAATACAATTTTTTGTTTTTATCCATCGTGGCGGCATCTACTTCGGCTCTGATGGCTTTTTTTTCTAAATAATCGCCGTAATTTCCTTTGTAGCGATATAAAATTCCGCCGTCCAACTCAATAATATTATTGCAAATTCTATCCAAAAAATAGCGGTCGTGCGTGACCATAAACAAGGTAATAGCGGGTTGTTGGAGATATTTTTCGAGCCACTCAATCATGTCCACGTCGAGGTGGTTGGTGGGTTCGTCGAGTATCAAAAACTCGGGGTCTTCGATGAGCAGTTGTGCGAGCGCGAGGCGTTTTTTTTGTCCCCCCGAAAGCGTTCCGACTTCTTGGTCGAGCCGTGTTATTTTTAGTTTGGACAAGATTTCTTGTATTTTTGCCTCAAAATCCCACGCTTTGTGTTCGTCCATTCCCGAGAGGGCGACTTGCATTTCGTCCTCATTTTGAGGGTTTTGCATCGCCAATTCGTAGCGTCGGACGGTCTGAATCAAAGGACTTTCGGACGCAAAGACGGCTTCCATAACCGTGTGGCGGTCGTAAAAGTCAGGCTCTTGGTGCAAAAAACCAGTCCGAATATCTCGTTTGATGATGATTTTGCTTTGCTCGCCTTCCGAGCCTTCCAGCCCCGCCAAAACTCGGAGCAGTGTTGTTTTTCCAGTGCCATTTTTGGCGACGAGGGCTATTTTTTGTCCTCTATCAATGTGCATCTCTATCCCATTGAAAAGTACTTTTTCGCCGTAGGTTTTGGTTACATTTTCGAGTGTAAGATAATTCAAAATAAAAAAATTATGGTATAATTGTGACAGTTTATAAATTTCTGATTTTCGATTCTGCCATTTGAAAATCGCCGCAAAGGTAATAAAAAAAAACAAGAGTATTGAAAGCAACCGCTATCAATACTCTTGTTTTTTGAATAAATTAAATTGGCGTTTTTCTTGAATCCTTACTTTTTTATCGCCAAGTCGCGCACGCCCAAGTCGTGAAGAATAAACATACTTTCCTCAATATAATTATCTTTTCGGACGTTTTCTTTCCATTTTTTATTTCGCTCTGTATGCGATTTATCCTTTGAAACATAAGCTGCGTCTGCATTTAGATTTTCCGCACGAAGTGTTTTGAGTTCATTTTTGAACAGGTCTTTGTACTTTTCGGACTCCACAAGTTGCTTCGCTTCATACGCCCTAAAATCTTTAAGATTGAGCGGAAAAACAGTTTCTTCGCGAACTGTTTGAGTGCGGTGCGCGCTGTCGTCAATTTTTTTGAACACTTCACTTTTCTGCATTCGTGCCAGACTTGCGCTCTTTATTTTGTCAAAATTATCTATTTTTGTCACGTTCTGGTTGTAGCCGACGGGATTGATTTGCGTCCATTCCATTGGGTATTCCGTTTCTTTTTCGCCTACTTTGATGTAAGAATAATAATCGGGCATCTCGATGTCTGGCACCACGCCTTTCAGTTGGGTAGAGCCGCCATTGACGCGATAAAACTTTTGAATCGTCACTTTTACGTCGCCCAACGGTTTGAGGTCGTCGCTGCCGCGAAGCGCATTGTCGAGGTTGAAAAAGCGTTGGACGGTACCTTTTCCGTAAGTGGATTTGCTGCCCACGATGA
>JAYWGG010000249.1:0-4721 GCA_043778415.1 Saprospiraceae bacterium | reverse complement strand
AAATATTTTTTTTAATCTTCTTCAAAAATATCCGCCAAATTGATGGTCAAATCTGGAAAAATAGCGGTGTGAAGAGTGTCGCCAAAAGTCAAAAATTTTCCGTTGGTGACGTATTTATTTTGCTCGTTGAGCGCGTATATTATGACTGTCTGTTCGGACGGATGCACGACCCAATATTCCTTTACTTTGCTCTGTTCGTACAGCTCATATTTTTCTTTCAAATCTTTCCGCGACGTGCTTTTCGATAAAATCTCAACCACCAAATCTGGCGCGCCGTTGCAGCCGCGAGCGTCTATAATATCGGAATTGCAAATCACACACAAATCGGGCTGGACGACATCGTATATTTTTTGGTTGTCCAAGTTTTGTCCCGATTCGCGCGGCAAACGAACATCAAACGGCGCAGAAAATAACTGACAAGCCGACTTTTCGAGATAGACACCGATTTTCAGAGTGAGCCGCATAGACACTTTTTGGTGGCGTGTGTCTGGCGCAGCCATTTTAAAAATTCGCCCTGCAATAATTTCAACCCTTTCTTCAAACTTCCACATCAAATAATCAGCGTAGGAGTATATTCCATTGATATCCAACTGATTAAATGTTTGCATAATTTTTAAATTATTTCAATTTATTGATGATTGTGACAGCGTCCTCGAATCCTTCTTTGATTAATTTTACTTTTTTTACGCCCCGATAATATCCGTACAAATGCAAAATATCATACGCACTTTTAAAATTGGTCAGCAATTTTTTATCCAACTTCGCCAACTCCGACTGGTAATAGCTCACGTCTATGTTTTTCTTCGGTTTGGGACGGTCTTTCAACAAAAAATATCCGTCCAATGCTTTCAGAACACCCAAATATGCAATCCCGCACGCGGAACGCATATACTTATCGTCCGAATAATAACCGTCTTCGGGCTGCGCTTTGCTCAACGTTTCATTGGCGTTTTCGATGTAGCGCATCGCCTCATCATAGTAACTTTTTTTGAATAATTCTTGCTCCTCAATACTCATAAGCGATTGATTTTTAATTATTTCAATTTATTGATGATTGTGACAGCGTCTTCAAATCCTTCTTTCAATACATCTGACGATTTTGTACCCCGATAATATCCGTACAAATGCAAAATATCATACGCATTGTTGAAGTAATACAAGAGTTTTTTATCCAATTTTGCCAACTCCGACTGGTAATAAGTAACGTCGGCGTGACGCTTGGGTTTCGGTCTTTCTTTCAGTTGAAAAATACCGTCCAACGCCTTCAAAACACCCAAATATGCGATGCCACACGCAGATTTTACATATTTTTCGTCCAACAAAAACTTGCCTTCGCGAGGACTTTTGCTCAACGTTTCGTTGGCGTTTTCGATGTAGCGCATCGCCTCATCGTAATAACTTTTTTTGAATAATTCTTGCTCCTCAATACTCATAAGTGATTGATTTTAAATTATTTCAATTTATTGATGATTGTGACAGCGTCTTCAAAATTTTATTTCGGCACGACTGTCGGCGCAGCATCAATCATAATTTTAAATACCGTCTATTTTACTCACTTTATTTTGGCTTATAGTTGTACCAATATTCTCTTGGGGTTACAATTTTAGTTTGTTTATAAGTCGGAAAAATAAAATCTGTGGTATTTCCCGTAATTACAAAATCGGCATTACATTCATCTGCAAGTTCTAAAATCATATTATCGTCGTCGTCAGAAATAAGTTCAATCGTAATTGTAGGATAATATTTTACTGCTTTGGCTTCAATGTCTGCAAGTAAAGTTTCTGCACGAGCAAAAAAATCTTGGAATTTTGCAAACTTTATCCTTGTTAAAACCTCATAATATTCAGCCATTAATTCTTCTGAAACACAAAGTTGAAATTTCTCATCAATGAACAGTTCGTTAATTATGAAGTATGGATAGTTTCGCTGAATAAGACTTGAAACGATAACATTGGTATCAATGACGATTTTTTGCATCTTTTCTTACCGCTTTTACTTCTTCAGAAATTTCGTCCATTGTCATTTTTGACAAACCGTATTTATTGGCAAGTTCAACGCATTTGTCAAGGTTTTGACGCATCAATTCCTTGCTCACAAGCTCTATAAAGTCTGTAAAACTTAATTGTTCTTGTTTAAGTCCAAATTTCTTATATTCTATATCCGAAATTGAAACGTTTAAGGTTCTCATTGTTCAGGTTATTTATGCGTAAAATAAAAAAACTATTTCTACTCGATGCCGTATTTTGTGAGCATTTGTTTGTATTGCGGCTCATCTCGGCGGCGGCGTTCTTCGGTTTCCACGAGCGACTGAATCTGCAAAATACCATCAATAATTTGCTCGGGACGCGGCGGGCAGCCGGGAACATAAACGTCCACAGGAATAATGCGGTCGATGCCTTGCAGGACGCTGTAAGTATCGAAAATGCCGCCCGTAGAGGCGCAAGCTCCTACCGAAAGCACCCATTTTGGCTCCGCCATTTGCTCATAAACTTGGCGCAAAATGGGTCCCATTTTTTTAGAAATCGTACCCATTACCATCAGTAAATCTGCCTGACGGGGCGAAAAACTCAACCGCTCGGAACCAAATCGAGCCAAATCGTAGTGAGAAGCCATAGTCGCCATAAACTCGATGCCACAGCAAGAGGTAGCAAACGGGAGGGGCCAGAGCGAGTTTTTGCGCGCCAATCCGACCGCTTTGTCGAGCGAAGTAGCAAAAAAACCCTGTCCTTCATGTCCTTCGGGACGAATATCGGGGTTGATGTCTATATTATTTATCATAACAGTTTTTTAATTAATTTCTCTAAAAAATAGAAGTTTTGTGACGGAACAATAGCTGAAATTCACTCCCATTTCAAAGCACCTTTTTTGATGATGTAGAAGAAGCCAATCAACAAAAAGCCCGTAAAAGTGAACATTTCAAACATACCAAGTGCGCCTAATTTTTTGAAATTGACCGCCCAAGGATACATAAAAATCACCTCCACGTCAAACAAAACAAACAAAATAGCCACCAAAAAGTATTTTACACTAAACGGTACCCACGCGTTGCCTTGCACGTCAATCCCACACTCGAAGGTTTCGAGCTTGGTTTTTGATTTTTTTTGCGGACCCATCCAGTGCGTCACGCCCATCACCAAGCCCACAAAACCAGCCGCTACCACGAACATCATCAGTATCGGCACATAATCCATCGCTGTATTTTGCATATTTTTTATTTTATTTGCTAAATAATACTTCTACTCCAAGTGCAAAGTTAATACATTATGGTAGGAACTAAAAGCCATTTGATAACAATTAAACAAAGAAAGTGTTTTTCGTGCTATTTTTTTGGCTTGCGGAGGTCGGAAAAGATACAAAAAAGTAGTTTGAAATTATTTTTAAAATAAAAATAAAAAATTATTTGTTTATTAATATTATTTGTTTTACCTTTGCAGTATCAAAAACAAAAATGCTTTTTTCATCTATTTTCCAACTCTGTAAAAAAAATTAAAACAATGATAGGTAAAGACAGGACAGACCTCAATAAAAGATTCGTGGAAGTCTTCAAACTGCTCGAAGCACGTGGCGATGTAGTGATGAACGACCGCGCAGGAAAAGGCATGGGCGACTTTGCGGAGCAAATTCTGGGCAACAAAAGCTACGGGCATATCGTGCGCGCTTTCCTCAATCCCGACGACAAGCGAGTGATTGACTACCACCACATCACGCCACTTTGCAAGCAATATGGCGTGAACGAAACGTTTATGATGTACGGAATGGGTACGCCTTTTGGATTGAATCTTCCAGCTTCCGACGTGAGTTTGGAGAGCGACACGTCGGGCAAAGCCAATATATTGTTCACTTCTGTGCAGGCTTTTGCGGGAGCGGCGGTGGACGCTGGAAGCTTTGCGAGCGAAGACTTCGAGCTTTTCTCTATTCCGGGCATGGCGGGCAGCGGATTGGTCGCTTTTCCGATTGTCGGAAACAGTATGGAACCCGTCATTATGAATTACGACATCGTGATTTGTAGAGAAATAAATGGCGTGAATGACATCAAAGACAACGATATATATGCCGTCAAAAACAACGGTGCCGTGTGGGTGAAGTACGTCCAGAAGATACACGCCAACCCCAAAAAGAAGCGCGTCACACACCTGAAATTGATTTCAGCCAACTACCTCGAGCACGACCCATTTGAGGAGGAAGTAAACGAGTACACCAAACTTTATAAGGTGACACGCCGCATCAGCGATATGTAAAATCTCGTGATTGGACACCAAACTATGACTTTTTTTTGATTTTTTACGAATTTTTAATCCATTAAGGTAGAGAAAAAAACTACTTTTTGTTTTTTTCTCTACCTCCTTACTCTATTTACTTGCTATGGCAACACAAACGAAGTTTGCTCATAAGGCTGCTGCATTGGGCAAAAAGCCCCCACAAAGCAGCCAAGAAATGCCCGGTTTGGGCAGTTCATTGATTGCATATTGCGTAGAAGGCGAAAGTATGCTCCCCACCATTCGCCCAGGCGACATAGTCCTCTGCACCGTCGCCAACGATAGCGATATTTTGGAAAATGAAATATACACGGTCTGTACCGAAATGGGCATTTGGGTAAAAAGAATCCAAAAATGCTTGGACAGGTTCGGAAACTGTACCCACCTGAAATTAATTTCGGACAACGACACGCTTTTTGAGCCTTTTACGGTCGCAGTACAAGAAATCGTGAAGATTCTGAAAGT
>JAYWGG010000248.1:0-4725 GCA_043778415.1 Saprospiraceae bacterium | reverse complement strand
GTTCAGAAATACAATTTTCGGGTATTCCGCAAAGACCGAATCCGCCCACCATGAGCGTCATGCCGTCCGAAATACCGTCAAGTGCGGCGGCTACATTTTCGACTACTTTATTCATCAGTTAAAATTATTTTATACAAAAAATGTCAAAAATGTGACATCAACAACAAAATGTCACAAAAATGCGTTTTGAGAATTGAGAAAAATTTTAGCATATTTTCTTAATTTCTAAAAATAAAGTGTCACAAAAAGACATTTTTATTTATTACTTCCCTGAATAATGCCGCCACCGATAACGTCATCGCCATCAAAAAAAACGGCGGATTGACCGGGAGCTACGCCTTTCACGTTGGCATAAAACTCAATTTTTACAGAGTTCGGCTCGCTATTTTCAAAAATTTGGCAAAGCGTGCCGGGATCATTGTAGCGGATTTGGCTCACAGCTTCTAAACCATCTGCGGGCAATTTTTCGTATTTCATCCAATTTAATTTCCCAACTTGTACGCCATTTCGCAACAAATCATCTGTTTCTCCCAAAACGACAGTATTTGTTTCGGGACGAATTTCGGTTACATACATCGGTTTGCCGAAGGCAGTACCCAAACCTTTTCGCTGTCCGACCGTGTAAAACGGATAGCCTTCGTGTGTGCCAATCTTTTTGCCATCAACGCTCAAAAAATTACCACCGTTCACTTTTTCGTCCAATCCCTCCACGCGCCGCCTCAAAAACCCACGATAATCGTTGTCAGGAACAAAACAAATTTCGTAACTTTCTGCTTTTTTGGAAAGGTCATCGTAGCCATAGTCGGCAGCCATTTTGCGTACTTCTGGCTTTTGGTAATTGCCAAGTGGAAAAATAGTTCGTTGCAGACATTCTTGGCTCAATCCCCAAAGCACATACGACTGGTCTTTGTGCAAATCTGCGGATTTTGAGATAAATTTTCGTCCGTCCCTTTCATTTATTTTCGCATAATGTCCAGTTGCAATGAACTCACAGTCCAGCGCATCGGCGCGTTTGAGCAGCGAACTCCACTTGATGTGCGTATTGCAAAGCACGCAGGGGTTGGGCGTGCGCCCCGCCATGTACTCATCTACAAAATTATCTATCACAAAATCGCCAAATTCTTCTCGAATATCCACTATAAAGTGATGAAAACCCATATCCACGGCGACCTGTCGAGCGTCGTTGATGGAGTCCAAACTACAGCAACCAGTTTCTTTTTTTGAGCCGCCAGAGTTTGCATAATCCCACGTTTTCATAGTGATTCCCACGACTTCGTAGCCTTGTTCATGCAGCATCATAGCAGTCACGGTGCTATCAATTCCGCCGCTCATAGCGACTAAAACCTTTCCCAATTTGCTCATTTTGAATGAGATTTTTAATTAAAAAATAATGCAAAAGTACAACTATTTTAGGTCAGAAAATACTTTTGGTGTCAAATACGGCTCACAAAACTATTTTTTTATTTGTATTTTTTTTGCGCGCACAAAACTATTTTTTCGTTTCTCCCAAAAAAATAAATTTTTACAAAGTTCTGTCAATCAGTATTTTAGACTTTTTATTTAAAAAAAATAAAAAAAATTTATCACAAAAGTTGCATTATTGAAAATAATAATGCAACTTTGCAATGTAATTATTTATAAAGATAAATAATTTTATTGCAGTCGAATTAAAAATCCTTCTTTGCTGACGACCGTTGTGACGGATTCAAAAAACGAAACAATGCAAGTCTATTTTTTAATTTGATTCAGAAAAGATAAGTTCTTCTTTCGCACTCGGAGTGCAAAGAAAACTCCGATTTAGTTAGTTCGGTTTCATACTGCCGTTGCGCAAAGGCGCAGCACCCTCCGAAACGAAAAAAGGCAAACTGCCCTGCGGCAGCTTACCCTCTTGTCGCTTTGGAAGTCTGAAACCCATGTTATTGTATATTCATTTCGACCGAATATAACACGAGCAACTCCTGCGACGCTCAAAGTTACGCACTTTTTTGGAAAAAGTGGAACTCTATTCCGCAGGAAAACTAAATTTTTTAATTATTTATGAAAAAATTATTTTTTTCCGTAAACCCAAAAACACTCAAACACTGCCTCTCTCTCTTACTTTTTATCGGCTTGCTCGCCGTCCCGTGGAGCGCAAAAGGGCAGTGTAATGGCTTAATTTTCCAAAATTTAGTCGCTTACTCTGGTGGGGTAAAATTTGATGTAGTATGGAATATTGTACCATCGTCATTGTCAGGCGTAAACATTAGTGTGGACATAAATACAAGTAATGTTTCGATTGATGTCGCACAGACTATAGCCAGCACCAACTCTCAATTTACGTCGTTTTGTTCAACTACCGTAAATGGAAACTCCATTACTCTCAATGGTCTTGCCAATGCGCCCCAAAATATTCCGTTGGTTCTGAACCAACGACTTTTTACAGTCTTTGTAACTGCAAATGCTGGGCAATGTTTTACAGCAAGTTCGGTTAATGCACGGGCGATGTATGGAGCAGTTCCGCAACTTTGTGAGATCACATTACCTACACCAGTTAGTTACTGTTTTCCAGCACTTACTGTAAGCGGGAATTTAGAAGCATCGTTTATTGCCTCCGAATGTAACGAAATACCACCGCCTCCAAGTACTAATCATGTTATGAGAAACGTAAATGTAGAGATACGAAACGAGAATAACTTGAGTCAATTATTTTGTACTCCCGCCACAAACTTGCAAGGAAATTATACCAGTTGTGGGCTAAATGTAGGCGGAAATTACAGGGTAATTCCTGTAAGGCAGGACAATCCTGCGTGCGGGATAAGTACGCAGGATTTATTGTTAGTTAGTCAACATATTTTGGGGAAAGTGCTTTTGACAGAACCATGGAAGCTAATCGCTGCAGATGCTACTGGTTCAGGAACTATAACGACACACGATATGGTGCTTATGTCAAATTTGATAAATGGTACGCCTACAAACCCGTTAATGTTTCCAGATTTTCGCTCATGGAAGTTTATACCGCGCAAAAGTTACGTTCTTTTACCGAACCCAAGCGATGTTTACCCAATTTATGATGCCTATACTACAATTAATGACTTACAAACAAACTCAATCGGAAATAGATTTCTTGGCATCAAGGCAGGAGACGTAAACGGTAGCTGCACAGATTGTGATGGTGCCAACTTTACAGCCAATGAGGAAAGAAGTTTAGGTAGTCGAGAAATCCACGAATTACATATTCCTGATATACAAGGAAAAGAAAGGGATATATTGGATGTCCCAATAGAAAATATAAATAGCCTAACAACCGATATTTTTTCACTGTGTGTGAATTTTTCGATGGAGTTTTTCGATGTTTTAACTGTTAAAAACGGAAACTTTAACAATGCCGACGATTCAAAATATTCTATAGATAAAAATGGAAACCTTAAATTTATTTGGTTTAGCCAATTTCTCGAAAGAATATCACTTTCGAATGAAGAAAAGTTATTTACAGTTCGGGTAAAATTAAAAAAAGATGTGGAAAATGTAGCTAATTGCATACGCTTGAAAAAAGATGTTTTGGAGAACGCATATTCTAATATAGTTACTAATCAATTACATCCATTTGAGCTAAATACCAGCCGCACGAAATTAAATGCGGCTACCGCATTTCCAAATCCGACCACAGGAACAACTACTATTCAGTTTGAAAATAGAACTGAAGGTGATATGTATTTTTCTACAATGAATTATAAAGGCGAAATCGTCAAAGAGTTTCAGCAGTGGGGGATGAAGGGTAGAAGCTCCATTGTATTAGATATGTCGGACTTCCCGTCGGGAATATATTTTACAATTATTCGAACAGCTTCAGATACTTTTCGCCTCAAAGTCGTCAAAACTAACTAATTTCTTTATTCCATAACTATTACATCTGCTGCATAGCTTTCACCGAAGTTATGCAGCAGCATTTTTCCCATTCCTATGAAAAAATATATTCTACTTTCTATACTTTTGCTCGTCTTGCAAATAAAATTATTTTCTCAAACTTTTTATTATAATGGTGATTTTGAGGGAAATATTGGTACAATTACAGTAAATAATGGGACTTGCTCCTTTAATCAAATCCTCACAAGTCAATATTTTACGGATATTGCTTTTCACCCCAATGGCAAATTGTATGCTTGTCTATATAGTAATTTATATGAAGTGGATATATCAACAGGGGTGCAGAACCTACTTGCGGTTATCCCAAACGGGGGAATTACAGGTTTGGTTTGCAACAATTCCGGGTTGTTGTATGCAGCAAGTTCAGAGCTTTATTCTTATAATCCAGTGAGCGGACAATTAATTAATCATGGATTATTTCCAACTGGTATTTACTCCGCCGGCGATTTGACATTCAGAAAAGGTAAACTTTACATGGCATCAGGCGGAAGTAAAATCGTGGAGGTAAATATTGCTAATCCAGGATTAAGTACAGTTGTTTTTGACTTTTCGGCATTAAACGATGCCATCTACGGTATTGTTAACATTCCTGTTTCTTGTGACAGTTCTGTTACATACGCTTCGGGATACAAAAATATTATTTACCAACTTGATTTTAATTTAGGTATTTTAACTCCCATCTGTAATTCTTCTGTAAATATTTCCGGTGCCACCTCGCCGCTCGAGTTTCTTTCTTCCGATTGCAGCCTCACGCTCGACCTCGACAAAGACAACTCTTCGGGTGCTTTGATTCACGACTTTCGGGGCGATACGCTCTGCGTA
>JAYWGG010000247.1:0-16746 GCA_043778415.1 Saprospiraceae bacterium | reverse complement strand
CCCAAATTTAGCACAAATTTTTAATAGAATTATTACTGTTCAATAACTTCCGTCCGCCCCCATTTTGGCAATACCATGTTGGGCGATGGTTTATTTTTCCCAGTAGCTTTCTAAATATAATTCCAACTTTTTAACTGTACTTTTTTTAGGATTTTGAATAACAAACAATTCTCTATCATCACGTAACACTTCTACGCTTAAATGTGTAGATAATGTCTTTTCAAAATTATCCCAATAATCGCTTTCTTCTTGTCGGTCATTTCCATTAAGAGGTGGTATAAAGTTGAACATAAGCTCTATATGTCCATCGCTAAATAATTTAATTTCAGGTTCTCCATCTATATCAAAACCTTTTACATTAATTGTTTTATAATCTTCCATTTTAATTGTTTTTAAATTGTGATTTTAAGTATTCTAAATTAGTTAATTTTTCTATTTCTGAAGTTTTTAGATAGCTATATACTTTATTAAGCATTTCATACTGAATGCTCCCTTTAAAATTTGCTTCATTTTTAATAAAATTTGCATTTAAATTCTCGTACATATTTTCAAAATACGGTTTGTTTAATAATTTTGAAGCAATTAACCCTAAAAATATTTCAATGCCTGAAATATCTGATTCCCCGAAATTTAAAATATTATAGTTTAGTAATGTTTCTAATTCATTAAGGTTTTGGTATTTTAAAAATGTTTTTTCTATTTCTTTGTCAAAAATTTCTTTTAGATTATCTACCCATATTTGAATATCATTCTTATTTGAAATTTGAAATCTGCCATATTCATCATTTTGTTTAGCTTCAAAATTTATGTTTTCTATTTTTATTAAAATGTTTGGTATTTCTGATAATTTAAACCAGTCTGAACAAGTAGCAAAGTTGTAACTTAAAATATCGTTAGAAATCATTAATGAGCAGTTAATTGGAAATACATTATAGTTCAAAACACTTTGAAATATTACATTACTCCCATTAAGATTTTTTTTTCGATGAAAAATATTTCCACCTGTTTCAATTTTACCTTTATATTGAGGCAAAATTAAATCTGTTTTAACCTTAATTTCTTTTTGAATATCTTTATGAAACATCTATTTTAATGCCCTTTTTGTTGAAGTTGAATATTGTGCTTTTGGCGTATTTACATAAAAATCAACGCCTACTTCTAAATTTATAATCTGTCCAGCTGTTAAAACTGTGCCAGTTCCATTTAATGTTTCTCTTGCAGTCTTTATTTTTGCGGAAATTGCACCGGCATTAATTGCTGGATACGCAATTTTTTGATTCGATGTAAGTTTGTTTGTTAAATCAGGTGTTCCAGAAACAGAAAGGTCTGTTATAGAACTTGCTTTTGCATCTATTACTTTATACTTTCCATTTGCTTGTTTTACTAAATAATCAGGAATTACTGTGTAAGCAGTTCCATTTATTGTAACTTCCAAATAAACTTGTCCGTAAGTGGTACTTGCTGTAAATAATTTGGAAACATTAGTTTCAAATATTTTCCAATTTGGACCCGTTATTTCAGTTGACTCTGGATTATTTCCATTATTCATTTCTGCTGTTAATAAAGCATCGCTTACTTGAGCATTAACTGACGTTATAGTAAAGATAAAGAGAAGTAATAGCAGTGTTTTTTGAATTAAATTTGTTTTTGTCATTTTTATTTATTTTGAAAGTTGATTTAATTTACATGTTTGTTTTTAGTTTTTAATACGATTTGGTTAAATCTCGCCCAACTCTTGAATATTTGAAGCACGTCGTTATTTTTTACTACGAATATCAAATTTTTGCCTCCTACTTTGACGGTCTGAATATCTCGCACCGCGCCGTAGAGCCTGAACCCAGAATCTTTGGACGCAACTGCCGTAAAATTTCCTTTACCGTCGCCGCGCAGCCATGTGCCAGTGTCCCCATCGTAGCTGCCTACTTCGGGTTTCGATTGGAGGAAATTGCCGCCTTCCAAAATATCCAATTTGCCGTCGCCGTCAAAATCGTCCACATTTAAACCAAAAATAGGCGATAGTTGTGACATAGTTGGAAGCGGCTTAATTGTAAAATTACCTTTCCCGTCATTTAAGAATACACAACTTTCCAACTGATTGACTTTTGAAATGCGGGCGTTTTTTAACTGTTCTTTTGTAAAAATATCACTTACTTTTTGGTCGGCATAATTGATGTATTTGAGGTATTTTTTCTTCAAAGAAGGCATTTGCTGCACCAAATCATGCCGCAATGCCAACGGCAAATCTACACCTTTGATGTATTGAGAAACAACCTGTTCGGGCGTTCCGTTTTTATCAAAATCACCAAAATACATCGTGATAGGCTCTTTTTCGGAAGCATGAAATCGGGAGTTTAAGCCATGATTGCCACAGACGAAGTCCAAATCGCCGTCGCCGTCAAAGTCCGCTACTTTGAGGCAATTCCACCAGCCCGACGAATTTTGAATTATTTTTGGCGTAAATTTTTTATCTTTATTTTCAAATATTGTGACAGTCATCCAATCGCCGATTAGGATTAAATCTGTGTCGCCGTCGCCGTCTGTATCCGCCCAACGCGCGTCTGTTATCATGCCTAATTTGCTCAATTCGGGTGCGATAGCTGTATTGACAGGGCGAAAGTGCGCTTTTCCATCATTTTCTAACAAAAAACTGGCTGCCTGCGCCCCATAAACACCACCAACGCCGCGCATTCCTACAAACAAATCAAGGTCGCCGTCGCCGTCAAAATCATACGGACGGACGCAGGAAGTCATCGTAGGCTTGCCTGACGGAAGCGCATTTTCGGACTTTTTAAAGTTTCCTTTGCCGTCATTAAGGTACAATCGGTCTTCCAAAAGGTTGCTTTCGCTGCCGCCACTCGCTACATATAAGTCCAAATTACGGTCGCCGTTGGCATCAAAAAAGGCTGCGTCAGTGTCTTCCATTTCTGCATCTTTTTGAAAAATACTCTCATTTGTGACTTTGAATATTCCGTTTGCCTGTTGGACAAATAACTTTCCAGCTTGCTGCGCTGCGCCGCCAACATAAAAATCATCTTTGCCATCGTTATTGACATCGCCAACACACATTTTTGGACCCTGCGTGGAAAGCATATTATAGATTAGTCGCTCATTGTCGAAGTCCGAAAAGCGATTTTCCTCGTGTTTATAATTTATTTTTAACTGTTTTGTGACATCTTCAAACATATACAGAATTTTGGCGGTTGCGGCGATTTTTTCTTTCGCCAAAGTACCGTCCACACTTTTTACTGTCAAAAATTGGTTGGTTTTAACGTTTGTCAGCAGCACATTTTTTCCAGTCGGAAATTCTACTAGCACCGAATCCAGCGTTTTCAGACTGCCCAGTCCCAAGCGCGGGCGACAATCCACCGACGATTCAAACCCACGAGTCGGGATTTGCTCCACATAAAACGTTTGTCCGCCCCCATACGCCGTGACTTTCGCGCCTACGGCAAAGGGATTTGCACCTTCTCCAACCAACTGGAGCGTCAGCCAATGATTGTCAGGGAATTGTGTACTTGCTTCATTCCGATAAACAAAAGCCTCCGAATTGACATTATTGACCACCAAATCGAGGTCGCCGTCGTTGTCCAAATCCGCGTATGCCGCTCCGTTGGAAAAGGAAGGCTGCGCAAGTCCCCACTCCTTTGCCTTGTCCGTAAAAGTCAGGTTTCTATTGTTAGAAAAAGCATAATTTGAGAGCGGTTCGCTTGGGATTACATCAATTAGTTTTTTGAAATCCACCTTTACTTTTTGGGTCACGGTGTCGCGACTTATGACGGCTCGCTTGGTTTCTTCATCGCCGATAAACTGGATAAAATCTTGGTCAGTAAGGTCTTTATAAATGCCGTTTGCCACATAAATATCTTTCCACCCGTCGTTGTCCAAATCAGTAATCAGCGCGCCCCAACTCCAATCGGTAGCTTCTATACCCGCCATTCTTCCTATCTCCGTAAAAGTTCCGTCGGCGTTATTAAGCTGCAACATATTGCGAGTAAATTGATGAAAATAACCATTTTGGACATAATTGAAATAATAATTATTCCAATTATCAAAAGTTGTTTTGGTCTTGAATCGGCGGTTGATGTCAGGCAACATATCGGTCGCGAAAAAGTCAGGATACGCGTCGTTGTTGATGTCTGCCATATCCGTACCCATCGAAGCTGCGCTACAATGCGTGAATTGGCGTTCAAAATCTTCTTTGAAAGTACCGTTTTTTTGGTTGATATAAAGGTAGTCGCGCTCAAAAAAATCGTTGGAAACATAGATGTCGAGCCAGCCGTCTTTGTTCACGTCGCCCACCGTCACGCCAAGCCCAAAGGCTTGGACGCTGCCATAAATTCCAGCTTTCTCACTCACGTCCACAAAGTGATTGTTATCGTTTCGGAGCAGCTTGTGACCGCCCAATGTGTCGCGGACATTGCGCAAATTATTCTTCAAATTGAAACTACCAATGGCTTGAAAAGAGTTGTTGAGAAGGTAACAATCGAGGTCGCCGTCGTGGTCATAATCGAAAAAAGCAGCATGAGTCGAGTAGCCTTTATCCGCAAGTCCATACTCCTTTGCTTGCTCTTTGAAAGTCAGGTTTCCAGCGTTGATAAAAAGCTCGTTTTCCTTGTCATCGCCCTTGATATCGCCAGAGTTACAAACATAAATATCGAGCAATCCGTCGCCATTTACGTCTATCATCGTCACCCCTGTTGCCCACGCTTTGGTGCCTGCCACGCCCGCTTTTTCGGTAATGTCATCAAACTGAAAGTTCCCCTTATTGAGGTACAGCTTGTTGTGGTGCATATTGGACGACATATAAATATCTGGCAGACCGTCGTTGTTGATGTCGCCGATAGCTACGCCGCCGCCGTTGTAAAAATTTCGGTAGGTATAAATATTAAATTTTTCATTGTATTCCAAATCGTTGCGAAATGTGACACCCGTTTGAGAAGATGGCAGCGTAGTAAAAAGTATTTTTGTACTGCTGCTTTCATTTTTTTTGCAGGAAAAAAATGTCAGAATAAATACGATAGAAATAAAAATAAAAATATTTTTTTTCAAAAAAATCATATATAAAATTTATTAATTCAAATTATTGCAAAATAGAATTTGAGGCGATTAGTAGGTTAAAAATTTCAAATTATCATTGTTGATAGCTGTCACAATAATATTTTTTTTGTCAATTTTTATTTTCGCAAAATCTTTCACGTCGCCCGTAAGACGGAGTCCAGTTTTGGAGTTGGCAACGGTCGTAAAATTACCTTTTCCGTCGCCTTCCAAAAAACAACCGTAAGAAGACTTGTAAGTACCGACTTCGGGTTTGGAGTAGCTAAAATTACCACCCAACAAAATATCGAGATTGCCGTCGCGATTGAAATCATTGATTTCTATTGCACAAACAGGAGCAAGTTGTGCCTCGGCGGGAAGTATTTGCTGCCGATACGTTCCGTCTTTTTGACAGATAAAAAGTGAAGTTTGCAAAGTATTTACTTCATATTTAGATGCTTTTTTCAACTGCGCTGGCGAAAAAATCTTTTCAATAGTCTGCTCTCGATAATTTTTGAACTTTAAATATTTTTTCTTCAAAATCGGCATTTGTGACACCATATCCTGACGCAATGACATCGGATAGGATTCTTTGCCATTGTAGCAACAAACCACCGCTTCTGTCGAACCATTTTGATCAAAATCACTCACATACATCGTCACTGGCTGCGCCTGCGTCGCTTTGAACCTACTGTTTAGCCCATGATTGCCTACCACAAAGTCTATCATTCCGTCGTTATTTACATCGCAGACTTTGATGCAATTCCACCAACCTGACGAGTTTGGAATTACTTTTTTGGTAAATATATTTTTATTATTTTCAAAAATTGTGACATCTTCCCATTCTCCGACCAACACCAAATCCAAGTCTTTATCGCCGTCTGTATCTGTCCAAACTGCGTCACAAATCAGTCCAATATTTTTTAAATCCGAAATATATTGGTTTGTGACATTGCTAAAATGTCCTTTTCCGTCATTTTGCAATAAAAAACTGCTGACCGCTACGCCGTAAGCTCCCGGCAGGCAACGCATTCCTACAAATAAATCCACATCGCCGTCGCCGTCAAAATCTGCGGCAGCTACGCAAGACGTAGCAAAAGGTTTGCCCTGCGGAATTGCATCGTCCGTTTTTCGAAAGTTTCCTTTGCCGTCGTTCAGAAACAATCGGTCGTCCAAGTCGCGCCCGTCGCTGCCGCCACTGGCTACATAAAGGTCTAAATCACGGTCGCCGTCGGCATCAAAAAACACTGCGGCTGTGCCTTCCATTGTTTTTTCGGCTTCCCAAAGTTTTTCGTTGCTGCGCAAAAAAGTCCCGTTTTTTTGTTGCACCCAAAGTGCAGCAGGCGAATTTTGAGCATTGCAAACAAAAAAATCGTCTTTCCCATCTGCATTGATATCGCCCACGCAGATTTTTGGACCGTCGGCAGAGTGCATCTGAAAAAGCAATCGCTCTTCATTAAAATCACTAAAATCGTTCTCTGTGTGACGAAAATTAGGCGCGGTTATTTCTTGAAAAATTGTTTTTTTGTTTTCTTTTTTTTGTGAAAAAATCGAACTCGTTGCATCTTTTTCGGCTGCCGTAATGGTTTGGTCGGAGTCAATATTTCTCAAAACTATTCCCTTGCCGCCCAAAAAAACGATGTGGATAGAATCGATTTTTGTGACATTCCCCAGACCAAACAATAATCGGCTGTCGGTTGTGGATTCAAAGCCTCGCATCGGAGCCAACTCTTGATAAAACTGTTGTTCGCCTGCAAAAACGGTGATTTGAGTACCTAATCCAAAACGATTGTTTCTATCGCCTACCAAATTTATTTTCAAAAAATGGTTATTTTTTAGTTGATTATTTGTTTCATTTCGATAGATAAAAGGCGGCATATTGACATTATTTACTACCAAATCGAGGTCGCCGTCGTTGTCCAAATCCGCGTAGGCAGAGCCATTCGAGAAGCTCGGCGTGGCGAGTCCCCATTGCGAAGCTCGGTTTTGGAAGTTCATTTTTCCGTCGTTGGCGTAGGCATAATTGGGCAGGGCTTGGCTCGGAATGGAGTCAATAAGGCGTTTTATGACCGAATTGTCGCGGCGCAAAATAGACTGAATCACTTTGGGGTCGCTGTAAAAGTTAAGATAATCTTGGTCGAGCAGGTCTTTATAAATACCGTTGGCAACAAAAATATCTTTGTTGCCGTCATTGTCCATGTCAAAAATCAGCGCGCCCCAACTCCAATCGGTCGCGTGAACGTCTTTCATTCGCCCGATTTCGCTAAAAGTGCCGTCCGTATTGTTGAGTTGGAGGACGTTTCGCGGAAATTGTTGGTAGTAGCCAGCCGCCAGATTCGCCTTGTATTTGTCCCAATTCTCAAACGAGGCTTTGGTTTTGAGTCGTCCGTCGTCGTGCGGCATCATTTCGGTCACGAACACTTCAGGATAGCCGTCGTTGTTGAGGTCTGCCATGTCTGCGCCCATCGAACCCATGCTGATTTCGCGGATTTTTTCCTCCAAACATTCCCGAAATGTGCCGTCGTGTTGGTTGAGATACAAGTAATCGCGCTCAAAGAAATCGTTGGAAACGTACATATCCTGCCAGCCGTCGCGGTCAATATCGCCGATCGTCACGCCGAGTCCGAAGCCGATTGCGGAGCCATAAATGCCTGCCGCCGCACTGACATCTGTGAATTTTTTGCCGTCTTCGTTGCGGTAAAGTTTGTTGCCTCCGAGCGTGTCGCGCAGATTGCGTTGGTCTTTGATGAGGTCGTAGCCGCCGACAGGTCGGAGCGAATTGTTGAGCAAATAGCAATCCAAATCGCCGTCGTGGTCGTAGTCAAAAAAGGCGGCATGGACGGACAAACCCATGTCGGCGATGCCATATTCTTTGGCTTTTTCGGTAAAAGTGAGGTCACCGTTGTTGATAAAAAGCTCGTTGTAGCGAGGCGCGGAAACGTCGGGTTTGCCTGATTTGCAGACGTAAATATCCAAAAATCCGTCGCCATTTACGTCCGCAAAGCTCACACCACTCGCCCAAACGCCCTTGCAAGCAACGCCCGCGCGGTCGCTGATGTCCTCAAACTGAAAATTTCCTTTGTTGAGATAAAGTTTGCTGGGCTGCTGGTTGCCACAAAAAAATATTTCGGGCAGACCGTCGTTGTTGAGGTCGCCGAGTGCAACGCCGCCGCCGTTGTAGAAGCTGCGATACGTGTAAGGATTGAACTCTTCGGTGTAATTCAGCTTATTGATAAAGTCAATGTGAGTCTGCTCGGACGGGAGCAAAGTGAAAAGGCGCGGCGGCTCGTTGGGTTTGTTTTGGCAACTCCAAAAAGCCGTTGTGAGCCAGCAGCAAAGCCCGAATGTGGATAAAAAGAATTTCATGTTGTAGAATTGCGAAAAACGCAATATAAAATTATCTATTTTTACAAATTACACGATTATTTTTGGCACAAATTTTAAAAGTAATAATATTTGTTTGTTTCCATAAAAATTACGTTTCTGTGGCGATAGTTGTCAGCGTTATTTCTTCGCCTTCTGTGGTCGTGCAGACGAGAAAAATTACTATATGATGATAATTGTTGTTTCTTCTGACTGCTCGAATGTCACTAAAGTTAGCTTTGAGATAATCTTTTAGCAAGGTATATCTCATGGTAATTTCTTTTTCTATCTCGCCGTGCCACTCGTGTTCGGTCGTGACGTAGTTGAAAAAAGAACTAATATCGGTAACGGAATCTTCTTTGTGGGCGACAAATTTTTTGCTCAAAACTGTCCAAACTTCGTCGGATTCGCTCATCCAAAGCAAACCGTTGGTCATCACTTTGAGGTCGAAAATCAACTTTTGCCGCTCTCGTGGGAGTATAGTTAGTTGTATTTCTACCGTTTTGTCGTTCCAAGATTCAGGAAGTTCGATACTCAAGGTACCGTTTTTGGGTTGCTGGATAAATTCTAATTGATTTTTCACGATAGACATAATTTTTTAAATAAGAAATAAGAAATAAAATTATTTTTTTTTACAAAAAAAATTTTAAGGTTTTATAATATGATTTGTAAGCTGTCACATATTCTATTATTTTTGTAAAATTTTAAAATATTTCGCACTCTACGTCGTCACAATGGTAGAGTTTTTTGGGTTTGGGTTGCACGGGCTGTACCGCTCCGCCATTTTTTTTCACCAAAATCATTTTTTGAATGATTCTGTTTCTTTCTTTGCGGAGTTCTACTTGCATTTGTTGGTCTTCGGCGCGGTCAAAAAATTTAATTCCGTCCACAAAAGTCAGTTCCGCTTTGGCATAGACGGAGAGCGGAGCTGCGTCCCAAAGCACCAAGTCTGCGTCTTTTCCTTCTTTGATACTGCCTGTTTGTTGGTCAATGTGCAGCATTTTAGCGGGATTGAGCGTCACAAATTTGAGCGCGTCCTCTTCGGGAACGTTGCCGTAGAGGATTGTTTTGGCTGCCTCTTGGTTGAGGCGGCGCGCCATTTCAGCGTCGTCGGAGTTGATGCCTACCAGCACTTTTTGGCGATACATCAGGGCGGCATTGTAGGGGATAGCGTCAATCACTTCATATTTATACGCCCACCAATCGGCAAAAGTCGAAGCCGCCGCTCCGTGCTGCGCCATTTTATCAGCTACTTTATAGCCCTCTAAAATATGTGTAAAAGTATTGACTTTGAAGCGGTGACGCTCCGCAAGCCGCATCAACATATTGATTTCGCTCTGCACATAGCTGTGGCAAGTGATGAACCGTTTTCCCTCCAAAATCTCCGCGATGGTTTCTATGTCTAAATCTTTTCGGAGTATTTTTCCAGTTTTTTTAGCTGCCAGATATTCTTCTGCTCGCCCAAAATAATCTTCAAAAACTTGCTCTACGCCCATTCGAGTTTGCGGAAAACGGACGGTATAGGTATCGCCCCAGTTGGAATGTTTGACGTTTTCGCCAAGCGCAAACTTAATAAAACCGTCTGCGCCAGCCACTTTCATCGCTTCTGGAAGGTAGCCCCAACGCAATTTTATCAACGTCGTCTGCCCTCCAATAGGATTGGCGGAGCCGTGCAAAATGTGTGAAGTAGTCACGCCGCCCGCTAATTGGCGATAAATATTGATGTCTTCGGGCTGAATAACGTCGCCCATGCAGACCTCCGCCGTACTTTCTTGGGAGGCTTCATTGACTCCGTTTTTGATAGCGATGTGCGAGTGTTCGTCAATAATGCCAGCCGTCAGGTGTTTGCCAGTCCCGTCAATCGTCGCAGCGTCGGCAGGCGCAGTAAGATTTTTGCCAATTTTATTGATTTTTCCATTCTGAATTAAAATGTCACAATTTTTTAAAATTCCGTCTTTTTCATTCGTCCAGACAGTTGCATTTTTGAATAAAACGGTCGAGGCTACGGGGATTTTTTGTCGCCCAAACGCCATAAATGGATAAGTCAATTCGCCCAAAACAGGTATAGGTTTAGTGGCTGCGCTGTCTTTTTTTTCTTCTTTGTTTGGAGCAGTGACGAGGCTTGCCGACCAGTCCGCCCAAGTGCCGTCTGGCAGAGTTCCGCGCCCGCTCCATCGGTCTTTACTGAATGTTCCAGAGAGTCGAGTCAGTTCGCCGAGCTTGCCGTCGGGATTGAAAGAGAGCGAAATTAAATCGTCTTTTAGCGTCCATTCTATTTTTCTATCGGTCGTGTCTGTGAGTTTGCGAAGCGTCAAAGTTGGTTTTTCGGCATTTCCTTTGGCGATGATTTGATAGGTGGACGTTGCGACTTGTAGCTTGTATATTCCTAAAATTTCTCTTGTCACAAGTTCATTGATAACAAATATTTTTCCTTGCACCCAATTTTGGTAAATTTTTGTTTCTTTGGAAAAAATATTGCCCGACGTGACGATAAAATTAGCGACTTTTCCTACCTCCAAACTTCCAAGTTGTTCGCTTACGCCGAGCAATTTGGCGGGCGTAAAAGTGAGTGCTTTGAGCGCGTTTTCCTCCGAAAGTCCGTACTCGACCGCCTTGCGAAGATTGCCCAAAAAATCATCTCGTTTCTTCAAACCAGCTGTGGTGAAAGCAATTTCAACACCTGCTTCTGCCAATCGCCCTGCGTTGCTGGGAGCAAGTTCCCAATGTTTTAGCTCTGCTATCGAAACATTCAGAGCGTCGTAAGGGTCTTCTACTTCTAATGCTTCTGGAAAATTTACACCCAGAATAATTGGGGATTTAGTCGCCTTTACGACATCTAATCGTTGGTATTCGTCGCCATTTCCTTTTACGATATACTGCTTACCGAACTCTTTGCCCAATTTTTCTATTCGGAGAATATCGAATTTTTCGCCTGCTTCAAACACTTGTGGGAGCGACTGCACGGCGTTCCAAGCCTCCAACGAAACGTTGGTTTCCTCTTTTTTTCCTTGCGCAGCGTACCATTGTCCGTCGTAGTAAGTTTGGCGCAGCAGCGCAATGCAGCCAGTCAGCGAAGTCGGATAATCTTGGGTGGAAGTGCCTTTTCGGAACGACAAAAAATGCGCCGCTCTCGACTGAAAAATACTTAAATTTTCACGTTGCTCGCCAAGCGCAACCAACGCGCCTGTACCTCGCGAAACGCCGTCTTGACGGTGCGTAAGAACAGCTCCGAACCCACTATTGCGATAGTCTTTGGCTTGTTCGCGCTGAGTATTGAAGTTTTTATATGCCTCAAAATCTGTTTTTAGGGCTTCGTTCCAGCCGTAAGCTCCGCGTTTGTTGGAAAGCATTTGCGGACGTTGAGCGGGTGCTGCGCCTTCTGACTTTGCTGCGGACATTCCGTAGTCGGAATACATATCTACAAAAGATGGATAAATAATTTTTTCATTCAAGTTTATCACAATAGCATCTTTGGGAATACTAATATTTTGCCCAATATTTTCAATTTTTCCATTCCGAATCAAAAGAGTTGCGTTGGATATTTTCTCGCGAAAAGTTTTAAAAATCGTAGCATTGGTAAGTGCGTAGCAGCCTTCGCGGAGGTCGGCGGGTCCGTTGTTGGGAAAAGTGGGGTTTTGTGCCGAAGAAAAATTTGCGGCGCAACAGAGCGCAAAAAGAAAAAAAAGTATTTTCGTCATAAAGAAAGCTATATTTGTAAACTGAATGTGGATTTCCATCTGAAATAAACCATTCATTTTTGAAGTGAACGATGAAAAACCTTAATAGTTTATCTTTTTCTCATTCATAATTTATTTTCAAACGCGTTTCTAACGCAAATATACTAACTATCCTATTAAATCGCATCAAAAAATACAACGATTATCTATGCAATTACGTCTGCACCAATTCGAGTTGGAACTTGCTCAACCTTTCAAAATAGCGCGGGACAGCTACGACCGCCGCCAGACGCTGATTGTAGAGCTTTCCGACGGAAAATATTCGGGTTTTGGAGAAGCTATCGCTCATTCATATTATGGCGTTGATGTGACAGAGATGAAAAACCAATTAGAGGAGTTGCGTCCGCAAATAGAATCGTATTCGCTAAAAAATCCAGAAGATTTTTACCAACTTTTTTTACAAAAATATTTTTCTGAAATGCCTTTTTTGCGCTGCGCGCTCGATGAGGCTGCACACGATATTTGGGCGCAACGGCTGCAACTTCCACTCTACGCCGCTTGGGGTTTGAGCCTTACAAAGCGACCACTTCCCGTGTCTAACTTTACGATAGGAATTGGGACTGTGGACGAAATGATGGCAAAGATAGAAGCCCAACCCAATCCTATTTATAAAATAAAGTTGGGAACACCAAATGACTTGGAAATTGTCGAAAATCTCAAAAAATATACTTCTGCCGCCCTTCGCGTAGATGCTAATTGTGGCTGGACGGTGGCGGAAACAATTTATAACTCCAAGTATTTGAAGCAGATGAATGTTGAGTTTATCGAGCAACCGCTCGCAGCAGAGGCGTGGGAAGAAATGGAAGAAGTGTTTGCCAAAAGTAAATTGCCTATCGTGGCGGACGAAAGTTGCAGGACGGAGCAAGACGTGGCGAAGTGCCACCGCCGGTTTCATGGTATCAATATCAAGTTGGTAAAATGTGGCGGTTTGACTCCCGCAAGGCGTATGATTGCGGACGCTCGCTGCCTCGATATGCAGGTCATGGTGGGCTGCATGACCGAATCTTCTGTTGGTATTTCGGCGATTGCACACCTGCTTCCACTGCTTGATTGTGTGGATATGGACGGCGCACTGTTGCTCCGCAATGACCCTGCGAGCGGAGTCACGTTAGATTTTGGCAAAGCTATTTTTACGAATAAAAACGGTATCGGGTGCAGTTTGAAGTAAAAAATCAAGTCACAATATCGGATATTTTAATTCCCAACCAGTCCAATGTATTTTTATAAAAAATATTTTCTAACGTTTTTTGTGACAAATTTAATTTTTCGAGAAAACTCCCAATTTCGAGGTCGCCGAGCGGAAATGGATAGTCGGAGCCGAGCGTAATTTTTTCGTCGCCGACGATGCTCAAAATATACTGAAACAACTGTGGGTCGTGTGTTGCGCTGTCTATCCAAAATTTTCCGATGTAGTCGCGCGGATTTTGGGGGTTATCGAGAGCCACCAAGTCGGGACGACAGTTGAAACCATGCTCGATGCGCCCAATAGTGGGGATAAAAGAGCCGCCAGCGTGGGCGAAATTGACTCGCAAATGAGGTAATTTTTCAAAAATACCCCCAAAAATGAAGGCGCAAATAGCGCGCGTGGTTTCGGCGGGCATTCCGACGAGCCAAGGCAGCCAGTAACGTTTCATGTCGGACTCGCCCATCATCTCCCAAGGATGCACAAAAACGGACATATCCAAAGCGGCGCAGGCGGCAAAAATTGGATAAAATTGCACTTCGTTGAGGTTCAACTGATTGACGTTGGTGCCAATCTGGACACCGCGCAAACCGATGGCTTTGCATCGCTCTAACTCCTTGATAGCCAGCTCGGTATCTTGCATCGGGAGCGTCCCCAAGCCGATGTAATGGCGGGGTTGCTGCTCCACGAGTGCCGCGATGTGGTCGTTGAGAAACTGCGAAAGTTCCAAACAATCCCGCCCTTTTGCCCAATAAGAAAAAAGTACGGGAATGGTGCAGACGACTTGGATTTGCGTCTGAAAAGCGGCGTATTGCTGGATTCGGAGTGTTTCGTCCCAACAATTTTGCTCTATTTCTCGAAAAAAAACGTCGCCTTTCATCATGTCCGCATAGCCTGCTCGCCTATGTTGGAGGCGAATGAAATCTCCATAACCAAATTTTTGAGCGAAGTTCGGCAGTTCGGCAGGCAGAATATGCGTGTGCATATCAATTTTCAACATGGTTTTTTTTGTGCAATATCGGATATTTTTGGTGAAGAAATTAGAATTTTTTTACTTTTTTGCTCTTCCCAACGGAATCGTAAAACCGAAATATGGAGAAATGGGAAGGTACAAGAACAATGGAATAAAGTAGGGGCTGCTTGCGAATAAGAATGTCGGATTAGTAAATATCCCAAAATCAAAAGTACCGCCTCGCCGCCCTGTGTGTCTTGCGCCAATGGAAATCTGTCCATAACCGTCCGTATTTTTTCTTGGGGAATAATAAAATGAATTTTCAGTCACAAACGCCCATTCTCCACTGTCGGTACTCAACATGGCAGCTACACCAAGCAGATAATTGCGCGGAGCTTCGCCAGTTTTAAAACGTCGAGCTGCACCTATTGATAGATTATTTTTACGGTCACCAACGGTAATTACTCCAAAAGCAGTCGCTAAAAAGTAGGATTTATTTTCTAAATATTCTATTTTCGGTCTGTAAGAAGTTCCGATTCCGCCGGCAATGGTCAGGTTTTCGATAATCGGAAATGATATTTTTGAGTTTAGCCAGTATTCGGTACTTCGTGGGTCAAAATTATCGTTGCCTAATAGTGGATACAAAACCACGCCGCCACCAACAGAAATATTGTTCGTCAATCCATAATTTACTACATTTCCGAGTAGAATAACGTTTTGGTAATATCCTTCGCCTTTTTTGAGATTGAGGGCGGAGGGAGCAATAAAATAGCGCGTAGCCCCCGAGCTGTGAGAAATGTTCGGAGTAGCAATTTCATCGTCTTCAACATCATAATCAAGTTGGATATTCTTTATCTCGCTGACAGGGATATTAATTATTCCGACGCTTTGCGTTTCGAATACTATTTGAGCCGTATCTTTTTTACGAATAAGTCCGATGTATTTACTGCCGTCGAGCATCACTATTTTACTCAAATCACCTCCGAATATTCTGGGTTTTTCGGTACTCGGATTGCCCGCAAAAGCACGCACATTGGTTATTTTCGCTTTCAATATCCTCTGGCGGACGATGCTTTCGGTGCGAAACTGTACCCGCTCGCCGTTCTCTAATTGGAGTGCCGTGATTTCTTTATTTTGGGACATCAGCAGCCCTCGATAGCCGATTTTGTTGCCCAAAAGAACAGAAATACTTTCTCCCCACGCGATAGTATCGGCTTTCGCAATTTGGGCGATGAGTCGGTTTTGGAAAATACCGAAAAAAAATAAGCTGGAAATGATGAGTGAAAATTTTTTCATTGGATAAAGTTGTTTAGATAGTTAAGTAGTTTTTAGTTTTTAGTTGCATAAATAGTTGCTAATCAATTAATTTACAATATTATGTAATCACAAGTAACTCTTTGAAGAAAATTAGAAAATTTTGTGTTGATGTCATTTGACAGCGCAAAGTTATGGGCGTAAAAAACGTGTTTTGAAGTAAAAATCGATAAAAACATATATTTATTTTGCACATATTAGGAAAAATCACTTTTTTGGTGCGCAATTCGGGCGAGCGTCTAAAATAAACTATCCGTTTTTTCTTCGTTCCTCAAAAAAATAGCTAATTTTGCAGTCTAATTTTTTTCTAAACTTTACAAAAAAATATCGGACAGTTTCGCCTCGCGCCATGCAGCTACACAATAGAATCAACAAAGACGAACTCAAACAACGCCTCACGCAAAGCCAAGAATTGCGCAGTACGTTGTCGTTTTATCGTTACGTTCAGTTGGCTGAGCCGCAGGTTTTTCGAGACCAACTTTACGAAGATTGGTCGAAAATGAATATTTTTGGTCGGATTTATGTGGCGCACGAAGGCATCAACGGGCAACTGTCTGTGCCTATTTCGCAGCTCAATTCTTTCAAAAATTATTTGGAGCAGTTGCCAGAGTTGCGCAACCTGCGGCTCAATGCCGCCATCGAAGACGACGGAAAATCATTTTACAAGCTAAAAATCCAGATACGGACAAAAATCGTCGCGGACGGCATCGAAGACCCGACGTTCAACCCGTCAGACTGCGGAAAACATCTCAACGCTGAAGAATTTAATAAACTCACCGACCACGCAGACACGATTTTGATTGATATGAGAAATCACTACGAGAGCGAAATAGGTCACTTTGAAAACGCTATTTTGCCCGATGTTGGGACGTTTCGAGATGAGTTGGAAGTGGTGGAAAAAATGCTGGACATCCACGCCGAAAAAAATATCGTCATGTACTGCACAGGCGGGATTCGCTGCGAAAAAGCGAGCGCGTACATGAAGCACAAAGGGTTCAAAAACGTGTTTCAGCTCGACGGCGGCATCATCGAATACGCTCGGCAGGTACAAGAAAAGGGTTTGAAAAATAAATTTCGGGGCAAAAATTTTGTATTCGATGAGCGACTCGGAGAGCGGATAAGTGACGAAATCATTGCCCGATGTCACCAGTGCGGCAATCCCT
>JAYWGG010000246.1:0-4746 GCA_043778415.1 Saprospiraceae bacterium | reverse complement strand
ATGTGACCGCCTTGAGCTTTCATAAAAGTATAAGCCATACCGCCGCCTACGATGATTTTGTCCGCCAAATTCATTAATCTTTCGAGCAATAAAATTTTATCTGATACTTTGGCGCCGCCTACAATCGCCAAAAGCGGGCGCGCAGGTTGCTCCAAAACTCGCTTTGCATTAGCAAGTTCGGCATCCATGAGGTAGCCAAAACACTTGTGATTTTTATCAAAAAAATGCGCCACAGTGGTCGTCGAAGCGTGCGCTCGGTGAGCAGTTCCGAAGGCATCGTTTACGTAGAGGTCGCCGAGCGAAGCCAATTTTTTTGCAAACTCGTGGTTTCCTTTTTCTTCTTCTTCGTGAAAACGCGTATTTTCTAAAAGTAAAATTTCTCCCACCCGAAGTTCGGCAGCCATTTTTTGAGCGGACTCGCCTACACAATCTTCTGCAAATTGGATATTTTTACCCAACAACTCGGAAAGGTGCGCTGTTAGGTGTCGAAGCGTAAATTTTGCTTTGTTGATGCTGCCGTCGGGATTGGGTTTTTCAATAGGTCGCCCCAAATGCGACATCAAAATTACGGAGCCACCTTGCTTCAAGATTTCTTGAATGGTCGGAACGGCAGCGCGCATTCGAGTGTCGTCCGTGATTTGATATTGTTTGTCGAGCGGAACATTAAAATCTACACGGACAAGTGCTTTTTTATTTTGAAAATTAAGTTGCATTTTAGATTTTTAAAAATGAGATAAAAAAACAAAAGATGTCTTTTTGTGACATCTTTTATTTTTTTGATAGTAAATGAAATACTTTTAAATGCGAGTCGCCAAGTCCGCCAGACGAGCCGAATATCCAGCTTCGTTGTCGTACCAGCCGACTATTTTGACGGTATTACCGATTACCATCGTCAGTTCGCTATCGAAAATACAAGAGTGGTCGTTGCCTACGATATCAATCGAAACGATGGGGTCAGTGTTGTATTCCAAAATGCCTTTCATCGCACCTTCGGCAGCTTTTTTGAAGGCTGCGTTGATTTGCTCAACCGTCGCTGCAGTTTTCAGAGTAGCCGTAAAGTCCGTCACCGAGCCGTCGGGCGTAGGGACGCGCATGGCGTTTCCGTTGAGTTTTCCCTTCAAGTGCGGCAACACCAAACCGACCGCTTTGGCAGCTCCAGTACTGGTCGGGATAATTGAACAGGCAGCAGCACGGGCGCGGCGCAAATCCTTGTGAGGCGCATCTTGAAGATTCTGGTCGGAAGTATAAGCGTGGATAGTGGTCATAAAACCGCTTTCTACCCCAAAGTTCTCATCTAAAATCTTGACCATCGGAGCCAAACAGTTGGTGGTACAGGACGCATTGGAATAAATATTGATGTCGCTTTTGATTTCGCTTTCGTTCACGCCCAGCACGATGGTAGTCAAATCGCCGGTAGCGGGAGCAGAAATGACTACTTTTTTGCAGCCTGCGGTGATGTGTTTGCCTGCACTTTCTCGGTCTGTGAAGCGTCCAGTGGATTCGATGACGACTTCTACACCGAGTTTTGCCCAAGGCAAAAGTGTAGGGTCTTTTTCTGCCAATGCGTGAATTTTATGCCCGTTGATGTGCAAAAATTCAGTGTCGGAGCTGACAGTTCCGTCGAATTTGCCGTGTACGGAGTCGTATTTGAAGAGGTGCGCCAGCGTAGCATTGTCGGTCAAGTCGTTGATAGCGACGACTTCCACGTTGGGGTTCTTCAATAAATTGCGCATCGTAATTCGACCGATGCGACCAAAGCCATTGATTGCGATTTTTGTTTTTGCCATGATTTTTTTATAAAAAATAATAAAGTTAAGTAGTTCAGGAACATATCCAAAAATTTGAATATCTTATTTCTTCTTCATTCCTAAAATTGATTTTTCGCCGCAAAAATACGTCAAAAAATTGGTTAGAAAGACATTATTTAGGTCGAAAACTATTTTTTCTTTTTCCAAAATTTTAAATCTTCCCAGTCTATCGTCCAACGTCTTTTTTCAAAAACGTAGCGCAGCGACAAGCCAGATTGTATTTCGTAAGAATTTTTACCGCCCGCAATATGGATAGCAGGCTTCAAATCCCACGAAATATTGAGTCGCCCAATGGTAAATTCCGCGCCCGCAATCACCGAAACTCCGATGGGATTGGATACGTTGGCGGGCTTGTCTTTGAGCCAAAAGTAATGCAAGCCGCCGCCGTAGTAAAAGTTGAACCTCCGCGTGAGGAGGCTTTTGTGTTGCTCGGCGAGCAGCGAAATAGCGGCATCGCCTGTGCGTGCGTTTTGTTGGAGGATTCCCTCTGCCGTCAGGTGCAGCTCGGGCGAAACCAAGTATTTACCAGTAATGCCGATGTCTGTGCCGAGCCTAACTCCAAGACAAGCGATGTACGATTGGGCAAAAATCACCGTTGTTGGAAGGCTTAAAAAAAGGGCGCAGCAAAAAATAAAAAATAATTTCATATCAAACTAAACGTTTCGTCAGACAAAACAGTATTTTGCAGTCAAAAAGTATTTCATTCTTTTTATAAAAAGAGGATTAGCCGGACTTAATTCATTGATTTTCAGTACTGAATGATAAAAAAATATTATATTCTTCTTCGATTTTTACGCTTTTGGCGGGCAGCACAAACGAAATATGACGTTCATTCTCCTTTCGTGTTTGAGTTTGTGGAGAAAGTTTTAGAAAATAAGCAGTGGTATTATGCTTTTTCGGAAATAGAGCCGATTCGCAGTCGAATATTAAAAAATAAAACTGAAATAAATGTGACAGATTTTGGAGCAGGTTCGCATCTTCTAAAAGATAATAAAAGAAAGATTAGTGACATTGCAAAAACATCGCTTACTCCTTCGGATAGGTGTCGCTTTCTGTTTCGTTTAGTAGAATTTTGGCAACCCAAAACACTTTTAGAATTTGGGACTTCTCTCGGTATTGCTACACTCTATCAAGCTGCACCTTGTCCAAAATCTAAATTTATTACACTCGAAGGCTGCCCAAATATTGCAACCATAGCGAGAGAAAATTTTAAATTATTCGGTCTGGCTGACATTGACTGTTTGGTGGGCGAATTTGAGCAAACACTCCCCCAAGCAATTCAGCAATTAGGTAATTTGGACTACGTTTTTTTTGACGGAAATCATCAGAAGGAGGCGACTATTCGTTATTTTGAGCGATGTCTGCCTTTTGCGAATGAAAAATCTTTGTTTGTTTTTGACGATATTTACTGGTCGGAAGGTATGGCGGAAGCGTGGGAAAAAATCAAAAAAAATCCCAAAGTCCGATTGACCATAGACTTATTTTTTTTCGGGTTGGTCTTTTTTAGAAACGAACAACACGCGGTGGAGCATCTAAAATTAGTCCCTGCTTCTTGGAAACCTTGGCGATTGGGTTTCTTCTAAAAAATCAATTTTAATACATTATACCATGTCACTATTTTCACTTCGCGGCGAATTAAATAAATCGCAAAATATAACTTTGGGCTTTGCGGGATTCATCGTAAGTTTGCTAATTTGGTGGGCTGCGGCGGAGGCATTTTCAGTCCAAAAGCCAGTAGTAGCGCAGGCTAACGAGCTTCCGTCGGTTGCTGATACCAGTGTTTCTGCTGCCCAACGGGAGCTAATGATAAAGCAAGATTCGGCAAATTATGCAGATGCAAAAACTTTCGTCAAGATATATCCAATTTTGCCGCCGCCGCATCGAGTCATCGCATCTTTTCCAGAGTTGAGCAATAAAGACGCACTGTGGAGCAATACTTTCCGCTCTGTGTGGCTCAATGTTCAAGGCTATCTTTGGGCGATGTTTTTTGCTGTTCCGCTCGGATTTTTGATTGGTTTGATACCACTCGTGCGCGGTTTGTTCAGCAAGCAAGTTGATGCACTTCGATATCTCCCGCTCACTGCGCTGACCGGTCTTTTTATTGTTTGGTTCGGTATTGACGACAAAATGAAAATTGCTTTTTTAGCTTTTGGAATTATTGTTTATTTGCTTCCTGTGGTAGTACAAAGAATTTTTGAGGTACAGGATGTTTATTTACAAACAGCTTATACTTTGGGTGCGACGAACTGGCAAACCATAAAAACGGTCTATTTACCAGCCGTTTTTGCGAAATTAATTGACGATATTCGAGTTCTTACCGCCATCTCATGGACGTATATTATCATCGCCGAACTTCTAAATCGGGAGGGCGGAATCGGTGCGCTTATTTATCAAAAATCCCGTCAGGGACAAGTTGAGAAAGTTTTTGCGATACTTATAGTCATCATTACCATCGGTTTTTTGCAGGATAGAATTTTTGCTTTTATTGATAAAAGGCTATTTCCGCACAAATATTATGCAACCGCTCCCGATGGATTGAAAGAGTCACAATATGGCATTTATTCTATTTTATTAGGTGTAGTTTTTGCCACATTTATAACGTCTTTTGCGCCGTCCGTTGCAAGTAATCTGGAAATGCTGGTGCCTATTATTATAGTTTCGGCACTGCTTATTATTGGCTATGGCGAGTTTAAAATTAGAAAATCAGATGTGCAAATGATTAAAAATTAGGCTTTAAACAAAAAATGTCACAAATCATGTATAAATTCACAGATACACAGCTTCCCAACCTCATCGAGCTTCGCAATGTTCACCAAAGTTATGACAACGGAAAGGTTCAAATCTTAAAAGATTTTAATCTTTTGATAGAAGACAAGCCTGCGCAAGGACAGTTCGTGGTGCTTCTCGGAATGTCGGGTTGCGGAAAATCAACTGTGTT
>JAYWGG010000245.1:0-16826 GCA_043778415.1 Saprospiraceae bacterium | reverse complement strand
CACACTTTCTTCCGTCTTTACCAACAGCTGAAAGCCGTTGCCGTGAATGTTTACCAATTCTACGTTGGGGTCATCTTTTAGGTATTTTCTCAATTTGGTAATAAAAACGTCCATGCTGCGAGCTGTAAAATAATTGTCTTCTCCCCATATCGCCGTCAGTGCCTCTGTGCGTGGCACGACATCGTTCATATTTTTGCAAAACAAACGGAGTAAAAATGCTTCTTTGGGCGATAGTTTTATCCCGTCGTCGCCTTTGCTGCCGTCGAGAACCAACATTCTCAACCGAAAATTGAAGCGGTACTTACCCATTTGGTATTCTTGTACGTCATCTTTGTCAGGGCTTCTTTGTCGGCGACGCTTGAGGATAGCGAGGATTCTAAACAGTAGTTCTTCCGAGTTGAAGGGTTTAGAAATATAGTCGTCTGCTCCGATTTTGAAACCTTTCAGCACATCTTCTTTCATCGTTTTCGCGGTAAGAAAAATAATGGGCGTTTCGGTATCGTTCTTCCGAATATCGTGCGCCAACGTAAATCCGTCCTTTTTGGGCATCATCACGTCAAAAATACACAAGTCGTACCGTTGCCGACGGTAGGCTTCCAAGCCGGCTACGCCGTCGGTCGCCCACGTCACGTCGTAGGCGTTCATTTCTAAATAGGAGCGCAGGACATCGCCGAAGTTCTGGTCGTCTTCGACGAGTAAAATTTTTTGGTTTTCAATGAGCATATATTTTTCGTTTTATTTTTTTTACTTAAAATTGTTGTTTGGGAACGCGTCTAAAATAAACTACTTATTTTTTCTGCTAAATTACAAACAATCACTGCGTTATTTTTTCGTTTCAACGCACCGCGTTGCGCCTAAAAAATGCCTTGTTATTGTTTGAATTTATTGGAAAAATTGGAGTACCTTATTTTTTCTTCATTCCTTAGTTATTGTTTGAACGGAAAGGAGAGGATAAAGCTGCTTCCCTTTCCGAGTTCGCTCTTTACGTCAATCTGCCCTTTGTGGGCGGCTGTCATCACTCGGACGTAGCTCAAACCCAGCCCGAAGCCTTTCACATCATGCAAGTCGCCAGTCGGGACGCGGTAAAATTTGTCAAAAATTAATTTTCGTACCTCCTTATTCATTCCAATTCCCTCGTCAGCGACTATAACTTCTATACCGCTGGAAATATTGCGTGTCAAAATCGAAATTTTAGGGTTTTCGGGAGAATATTTGTTGGCATTATCCAAAAGGTTATAAATAATATTGGAAATGTGCGTAATGTCGCCTTCTATGACAGGATGCTGCGCCTCCAAATATGCGGTGACAAGTCCGCCTTTTTTTTCTACTTGCAGATTGCTGTTGGCGACAGCTTGCCGAATCACGTCGTGCAAATTGATGTCGGTTACATTTAACTGAAAATCATCTTTCTCCAACCAAGCAATTTGCAACACTTTTTCTACTTGGCTGTTCATGCGCCGATTTTCTTGCCTGATAATATCTGCAAATCTTCTTATTTTATCGTATTGTCCCATTACCATCGGACTGGTAATGGCATCTGTGGCGAGCGAAATAGTAGCGATGGGCGTTTTAAATTCGTGCGTCATGTTGTTGATAAAGTCAGTTTTCATTTCAGACACTTTTTTTTGTCTAAAAATTACTTTTATTGTATAAGTGAAGCAGAATAAAATAATAGCCGTAAAAAGTATCGCTGCCAGCAATGTTTTCCAAACCGTACTCCATAAAAAACTTCCTTTTTCGGGGAATCTTATCATCAAAATGCCCGGCGGCAGGTCGTCTTTGAGCCGCAAATCTGCACTAAAAAGCGGCACTTTGTACTCCGTTTTTGTCAAGTCATCGCCGTCGAGGGTTTTGCCAGCGTTGGAGGGGAGTATTTTGTTAGTTTCGGCGAGCGAAAGATAGTGGTTGTCTTTGACGACAAATGTTTTGCGGTTGGTTGCCATAAGCCCGTAGTTGTAGGGAAGTCGAATGCCCAGATTGGCTAATTCGTCCCGAATGATGGCATCAAAATTTGCCAAGCCGATGCCGTCGATTCGGTCTTCTATCAACAGACGTTTCATCGAATTTTTTATTTTCCGCAGCTCATAGAGGTTTTGGATATGACTCAATCGGACGAGTTGGCAGCTTCTACAATTACAGTCGGTGGCGTGTTCGGGTCGAATATATTGCTTGCGAGCGATGCTCGAACTGTCCGAACTGATGTATTCCTGAAAAGCCACTTCGAGCGGATAGTTTTCGGCATCTGCGGCAGCACCGACGAGTTGTTGGTCAATATCGGAAGACTCTACTCGGGGCAGGTCGTCTTCGTTGAGGTTCATCAAACGCATTGCGAAAGCGTTTTCGTATTCCTGCACGCGCTCCGACACGCGGTTGAGAGCGGCAAAAACATTTTTATCAAACTGCTCTTCACCCAAGCGCACCGAGCCGCCAATCCAGTATATTTGAAGGCAACCTATCCCAACGAGGGCGGCACTCATCAGCCCAATAATGATTCCAATAGCTTTTTGATTCATAGTGGAAGGCTCTTCAAAGATTTAACTATTGATTTGTTCGCTCGTCATTCCAAAGCGTCGCTCTCGATTCTGATAGTTTAGGATAGCTTCGTAAAAATGTTGTTTTTGAAAATCGGGCCAAAAGACAGCCGTAAAATAAAACTCTGCATACGCCAACTGCCAAAGCATAAAATTGCTCAATCGGGTCTCGCCGCTCGTTCGTATCAGCAGCTCTGGGTCAGGGATTCCCGACGTGGTCAGTGCGTCGGCGATGGTTTGCTCCGACACTTCCGAAGGCTGCAAAACACCTTTTTTTACTTGCTCCGCAATATGTCGAGTGGCTTCCGTAATCTCCCATTTGGAGCTATAATTGAGTGCCAACACGAGGGTCATTCGGGCATTATTTTTTGTTTTTTCGATGCCTTCGAGCAACGCTTGGTGTGTTCGGGTCGGCAATTTGCTCAAATCGCCGATGGCGCGGAGGCGAATATTATTTTTGTTAAGCGTTTCTATTTCGTTGCGGAGGGTTTCGACGAGCAGTGTCATCAGAGCGGTTACTTCTACGGGTGGTCGATTCCAGTTTTCGGTCGAGAAAGCGTAAAGCGTGACGTACTCTATGCCCAAGTCTGCGGCGGCTTCTGTCACTTCGCGCACCGCTTTTACGCCGTTGCGATGCCCAAACACACGGGGTTTACCGTGTTGTTTTGCCCATCGCCCGTTGCCGTCCATGATGACAGCGATGTGGCGCGGCAATTTTTTTAGGTCAATTTCTGACTTTAAATCCATAGAAACTTTCATCATTCTTTTTTCACTAAATTCCTACGGTTTGGGTGCGATTTTTTTTATTTCTTCCAATAAAGTAGCTTCATCTCCGGGCGTATATCGGCGGTGCTGATAGACGATTTGCCCTGTTGCGTCGAGCAAAAAAACTTGCGGTAAGCCGTTGAGTTCACCGGGCATAACTTTACAAAACTCTCGATTTAGGTCATTGAACGCCGAAAAACCCCAATTACTTTCTTGCACTCTTTTGACAAAATTTGGATAATTATGTTCAAAATCAGTAGAGATGGCGAAGAGGTTGAAGTCCGCTTCTTTCTTCCAATTTTCATAATTTTTTTTCACTGCGTCCAACTCCAATCGGCATGGAAAACAGGTCGTGAGCCAAAATATCAGCACCGTCGGTTTGCCGTTATTTTTGAGCAGTTGCGCCGAGTTGCTTACTTTTCCGTCTGCGGCTTTCAGCTCAATATCGTAAGGAAATTTTTTATTAATTTTGTCGGGCGTGCGTGCAGTTTCGGCATTGTAGTAATGTCCGTTCCCGCTTTGAGCTGCTGCTTCGAGTGTTGTTTTTAGGATAAAAAAAACTAAAAATAATTTCAAGTAATATTGCACGGAGTGTAGTGTTTTTAAATTTTATTCAAAAATTTTTCTAATATTTGGTTGAACTCTGCGGGTCGTTCCATCATCGGGGCGTGTCCGCATTTGTCCACAAAATGAAGCTCCGAGTTTTGGATAAGCTCCTTGAATTTTTCGCCTACGGCTGGCGGCGTTACTGCGTCCTGTGCGCCCCAGATGAGCAGCGTCGGTGCGGTGATTTGGTGCAGTTCTTCGCCCAGATTGTGGCGCACGGCGGACTTGGAGGTCATTATGATTCGCAGAGCTTTGCTGCGGTCGGTCGTAATGTCGTAGATTTCGTCAATTAATTCTTGTGATGCAAACGCAGGGTCGTAGAACGTATCTTGCGTTTTTTTCTTGATGTATTCGTAGTCGCCGCGCTTCGGGTAGGTGCTTCCCATTGCGCTTTCAAAAAGTCCAGAGCTGCCCGTGAGAGTCAAAGATTTGACTTTTTCGGGAAATTGTAGCGTGTAAAGCAGCGATAGATGCCCGCCCAACGAATTGCCCAAAACGTGAACTTTTTCGTAGCCTTTGAAGGTCACAAATTCGCTGATGTAGTCCGTCAAGCCGCCAATGGAGAGGCTCAATATCGGCATTTCGAGTATCGGAAGTATCGGGACTATCACGTTGTATTTGCTTGAAAAATGGTTGATAATTCCTTCAAAATTGCTCAAAGCACCAAAAAGTCCGTGCAAAAGCATCAGATTTTCGGTACCGCCTTTGCTTTCGATGTATTTGAATTTACCTTCTTCGGTAATTGTTTGCTGCATTTTTTTCGTTTTAAATTGGACAAATTTCGATTGATAACACAATTATATACATTTTATTTCAAAACAAGTACAATTTTTTCTTTTTTTGCTAAATATTTGTGAAAAATATATTACAAAAACAAATATTTGTGACAAATAAATATTCTTTGTAACTTTATGCGTCGCAAACAGTTTTCGGGGTTTTGCACTATTTTCCTTGCAAGAAGGGAACACATAAACACAATACAAACACTCTACAAGCTCCGATTTTTTTGCGCTGACGATAGACCCGCTTTGAGATAAGCACGAAAGCAATGCTTCTGCAAAGTAAGACAAACGGGTTAGGTAGTACTTTTAACCAAAGCTTACAGTACAGAAAAGACTACTTTTCTCGGGGAGAGGATTGCGCTCAAAGGGGCTCATTCCTCTCTCATTTTTGGCGGCTCAATGTAGCCAACTCTTGTAATAGTCGGGGTCTTCGATGCCCGCAGCGTGTTCCGTCATCAAGAGCGGGTGAAAGGTATCCACCATCACTGCCAGTTCCAATGTTTCTTTTTTGCCGATACTTTTTTCTACCATTCCGAGATGTGGTCCGTGCGGAATACCGCCGGGGTGCAGCGTGATTTGACCGCGTTCCACGTTTTTGCGACTCATAAAATCGCCGTCCACGTAGTACAGCACTTCGTCGCTGTCAATATTGCTGTGGTTGTAGGGCGCAGGGATTGCCAACGGGTGATAATCAAACAGGCGAGGTACGAAGGAGCAAATGACAAAATTTTTGCCGTCGAAAGTCTGATGCACTGGCGGCGGCTGATGCACACGCCCCGTGATAGGCTCGAAATCGTGGATAGAAAATGCGTACGGATACACGAAACCGTCCCAACCCACTACGTCGAAAGGGTGATTGAGGTAATGGTAAGGATAAAGATTTTCTTGTTTTTTGATATAAAATAAAAAATCGCCTTGTTCGTCGTGCGTCTGGAGGTCTGTCGGTTTTCTGATGTCGCGCTCGCAGTAAGGCGAGTGTTCGAGAAGCTGTCCAAAAGCGTTGCGGTAGCGTTTGGGGGGCGTGATGGGTCCGACGGATTCGATAATCAAAAGTCGGTTGTCGGGCGTATCGAATTGTATTTGATAGACCGTTCCGCGCGGCACTACCAGATAATCGCCGTAAGCAAAAGCCAAGTTGCCGTACATAGTTTTGAGGTTGCCGCTGCCTTCGTGGATAAAAATCACTTCATCGGCATCGGCGTTTTTAAAAAAATAATTCGTCATGCTGTGACGTGGCGCAGCCAGTGATATTTTACAATCTTGATTGACCAAAACAGGTTTGCGGCTTTTCAGGTAGTCGTCTTCGGCGGCAATGCGAAATCCTTTGAGGCTTCGGTGTTTGAGTTGTTTGTCAGAAACGGTTTTTGGTGCTACTGAAATCGGGTCGCCCACTTGCAGAATCTGTGTCGGCGGGTGCGTGTGGTAGAGCAGCGAGTAGAGGCTGTGAAAACCTTCGGTCGAAAAAAGTTCTTCTTTGTAGAGTTCGCCATCGGGCTTTCTGAATTGTGTGTGGCGTTTGTGCGGAAACACGCCGAGCGAATGGTAGTGCATAATCTAATTATTTAAGTACGGTAAAAGTACCACGATTGGCACTATTTTTTTCTTATTGCGAAGAATATTTTTTGAAAATTATTTTTAGAATAATAATTTTGATTAGCGAAGTGGTTCAAAAACAGAAATCCCCAACAAGTCAAAAACTTGTTGGGGATTTTCTTTACGGAATGATGAAAAAATGAGTAGTTTATTTTAAACACATTCTTACGCCAAAAACTGCTAATTTTTGGTTTACAATTTGACGAATTTTTCGACTTTTACTAACTTTTGGTCGGCGTAAAAAAGGACTTCATAAAATCCTTTAGGCACGGAAGCGGCTAACTCAATTTGTTCGTCGTGTTTGCCGAAGTCGGCGGATATTTTTTGTGACCAGATAATTCGACCTGTCAAGTCTGCGATACTGACGCTCAACTCCGAAATATTGTCTTGCACATCGTATTGCAAATGCAGCGTTTGCTTGACGGGATTGGGAAAAATGCTGATGTTATTCAAAGCCGCAGGCTCTATGTCGGCTACTGCATTCACTGCCGAGCCGATGATGCCATAGACGTTGAGGCGGTTAGAAAAACTCGCCATATATACTTTGCCGTTGGCGACTACGGGCGGATTGAATTTGGCAAACCAACCGACGCTGTCGCGATTGGGGAAAGTCCGACTCGTCCAAAGTAGAGTTTTGACATCGCGCGCATCGTAGGCATCTAAAGAACCCGGACGCAGCACCAAATTGGCATCACCAAAGGTTGGGTGCGAAGCCCACACGATGCCAGTGCCGTCCGAAGTGCCGTTGCTCGAAGCGGTCAAAGAAGAGCCGGGCATTCCAAAATCAAGTTTTATGTTTCCCTTTTTTGTCCTCGTCAGGTCGAAGCGTTGCGTGTTACGGTCGAAAAAGAATTGCGTGATAGAATCGCTTTCTGCCCAAACATAGACACACTCGTTGTCTTGGGAGCTGTTGTATTTTAAATAAACGGGTGTTCCGTGAATGTGTTTTTCGGGAACGTTTTGGTTATTGGCGTACAAAATTTGACGTACCAAATCGTTGTTGGGCGTGCATTTTCCCATGTTATTGTTTTCGGTCATATAAAGTTTTCCTTCTTTAGAGCCCGACAAATTGAGGTTGGTGTTCGGAATCAACATCGGCGCATCTACGCCATAGTCCAAGTCGTATTGCTCCAAGAACTCATAGTTACCGGGAGTAAAAAAATCGGTCAGGCGCAGCGAATCGGTCGCAGTTAATTTGAGCAAAGATTCTCCGCGATTGATAGGGTCATTCGGATTGCCGTTTTGCCCCACAGAGCCGTTGCCGGTAGTGAGGTAAATATTTCCAGCAGCATCTACGCACGGACCGCCGCCGCTCATCCAAATTCCTGCATTGTATCCGTTTGGATTGGCGTTATAGACATATTTTTTTTGGAGCGTATTGGCATCAAAACCGATTACCCAACCGTGATAAGGTCCCCAGTCGCCGTGCGAAGCCCAACAGACATAGATAACTCCATCGTGGAGCAAGAGCGCGCTTCGTTGGTTTTGCTTTTTGGTGTCGAAAGTAATAATTCCGTTCACGTTTCCTTCGCCAGTTCCTTTATAAGTTGTGGAGATTTGGACAGGACTGTTCGCCATTTCCGCACCCGTCCGAATATCAATAGCGTGGAGGATTTGATAAAATTTATTGTCGTTCAGGTTGTAATGTCTTGACACAAAATACATCGCAAATTTTGCTTTGTCAATCACTGGCGTACCGACAATACCCATATTTTTGGTAAAATCTCGATACCCCGCAAACATATCGTTTACATTGATGACGCGGCTGCCGATGGGCGTAAAACTTGCATACCAAATCGGCGCAGTCGTCGTCGAGTCGTCAGCGTTGAAGGCATAAATCGTGTTATTGACGGTGGCTACATAGACCATATTTTGCTTGCGATTATTGATAGTCAAATTAGAAATTATCAACGGCTGTGCATAAATCTGGTCATCTACTTGTCGCTTGAAGAGCAGCGCAAACTGCGAGTTGGTCACATTGGAAGTGTTCAGCTTGGTTTCTTGGGAGTTCCAGCCAAGTCGTGTCTTATCGTAGCGGTGGGTTGGAACATCTATTTGTGCAGTACAAAAATGGGTAAAAAAAGGAAAAAAGCAGAATGAAAATATTATTTTCTTCAACATAAAATTAACTTTATTTTGTTTTTAAATTGTAAATTCAACCAGTTTAGAGGGGAAACAAAATCGCGCAGATTTAGTTTATAAATCATTTTACAAATATATTCTTTTATTTTCGCTTGCCGAATTTTTTCAAATTATTTTTTAAAAAAAATAAAGTTTTAGTATAAAAGTTGGCTTTTTCATTTTTGGCACAGTGAAATTTTGGACTTTTCTTTCATAAATATTTGTATATTTGTCTTTTGGAATACACAAAAAACAGCAAGCAATGAAGCCACCAAGCACCAATCCGCACGATGAATTTTTTAAAGTCGCCTTCTCTCGACAAGACGTGGTAGAAGATTATATTCGGCAGTTTTTGGTGCAGGGATTGGTGCAAAACATTGATTTTCAATCACTTACGATTTCTAATAATTCTTATATTTCCGACCAACTCGAAGAATATTTCGCCGATGTAGTTTGGGAATGTAATTATGGCGCAGCGCGCAAACCTATCAAAATAGCTTTTTTATTTGAGCATAAAAGTTATGTGCCAAAATTTCCGCATCTCCAACTGCTTCGATATATGTTGGAAATTTGGGAGGATTGTGACCGAAATAAATTGCCACTTACACCTGTGATTCCGATTGTCGTTTACCACAATTCCGACTCCAAGCGGCATTGGCGATACAGACCGTTCGCAGAATATTTTAAAGAAACGGACGAGTTTTTGTTGCCTTATATTCCCGCTTTTGATTACCAACTTACCGACCTCACGAGCCTCTCCGAAGAGGCGTGGCAGATGCTAAAAGCTGGGCTTTTGCTAAATTCTTTACGGACTTTGCGCTTCGGCAGCGATGAAAAATATGTACTTCAAAACGCCGAATTGATGTTCGTAAACGTCGGCGACCCCGAAAAAAAGGAGTCATTAGAAACTTTTTTGGTCGCCCAATTTGTTTATATCCTAAAAAACAACGAATTTAGCCCTGCCGATGTGTATAAAATTATTCAAACTGTAAAAAAAACTACCAATATGAGTTCTTATGATTATCTAATTCAAGAAGCTAAAAAAGAAGGCTTCGACAGCGGTATTGAAAAAGGTATCGAAAAAGGTATCGAAAAAGGCATAGAGAAAGAGCGCAAAGTAATCGGCAATATACTGGCGCAGTTCCCAAATTGGGACGACGAAAAAATTGCTGATTTAGCTGTTTCGACGCTCGAAATAGTGCGTGCTGTGCGCACAGAGTTGGGTCTGTAACCACCTTTTTTCTTCCTCTCTTGTCGGCATTTTATGATTTCACGACGACAAATTTCGTAAAAATTTTTTTTCTCGCAAAAAAATGCTATTTTTGTACGGTATGGAAGAAACCTTAATCATTAACCAAGATGCCGAGCGGCTGCTGATACAGCGCGCTTATCGGAATTTGCTGCGCTCTATCTCGTCCAATATGACGACCGAAGACCGCCAAAATATCCGTGTAGCATACGAAATGGCGGTCGTGGCGCACAGCCAGCAACGCCGCAAGTCTGGCGAGCCATACATCTTGCACCCTATCGAAGTGGCGCGGATTTGCGCAGAAGAAATTGGACTCGGACCTACCGCCGTTATTTGTGCCTTGCTGCACGATGTGGTGGAAGATACCAGCGTGACGTTGGACGAAGTACGGCAAAAATTCGGCGCACGCGTAGCGATGATTGTTGATGGCTTGACTAAATTGGACGATGCCTACGACAGCGAAAGCCCGCAAGCGGAAAATTTTAAGAAAGTCCTCAGCACGCTCGTAGATGACGTGCGAGTGGTGCTGATAAAAATGGCAGATAGGCTGCACAATATGCGGACGCTTGGCTCAATGCCGCGCCACAAACAGCTCAAAATCGCCGCCGAAACCAGCTACGTCTATGCGCCGCTTGCGCATCGGCTCGGACTTTACAACGTAAAAATGGAATTTCAGGATTTGTGCCTAAAAATCACAGAACCCGAAAATTATCACGAAGTAGCCGGCAAACTTCAAGCCAGCAAACGCGACCGCGACCAGTATATCAACCAATTCATACAACCTTTGGCAAAAGAGTTGGACGAAATCGGCGTTCCATACCGCATCATGGGGCGACCCAAATCTATTTCGTCTATCTGGAATAAAATAAAAACCAAAGGCGTTCCCTTTGAAGAAATTTATGACCTTTTCGCCGTCCGTATTATCGTAGATGTAGAAGAATTGCGGCGCGAAAAATCGGTGTGTTGGCACGTTTATTCTATCGTGACGGACGTGCATCGCCCGATTCCCGAGCGGCTCAAAGACTGGGTGACTACGCCCAAATCCAACGGCTACGAATCGCTCCATACCACCGTCATCGGACCCGAAGGGCGTTACGTGGAGGTGCAAATTCGGAGCGAGCGAATGGACGAAATCTCGGAAAAAGGCTACGCCGCCCACTGGAAGTACAAGGGCATAGGCAACCAACAAGACGTTTATGAGGCGTGGCTCGATAGCGTGCGGGAGCTTTTGGAGCATCAAAACGGCGACGCTATCGAATTTTTGCACGACTTCAAAACCAACCTTTTCAACGAAGAAGTGTATGTTTATACGCCCAAAGGCGACATGAAAATATTGCCGAAAGGCGCAACCGCACTCGACTTTGCGTTTTCTATCCACTCCGATGTGGGCTATCATTGCGTAGCAATCAAAATCAACAATCGCCTCGTGCCAATGGGCTACGAACTCCAAAACGGCGACCAAATCCATGTGACGACCAACAAAAGCCAGAAGCCGAGTGAGGGCTGGCTCAAAATGGTCGTGACGGGCAAAGCACGAGTAAAAATCAGGGCAGGACTCAAAGAAGAACGCAAGCGACAAGGACAGTTTGGGCGCGAAACTTTGGAGCGCAAACTCCAACATCTGAAAGCCGACGTAGAAGAAAATCTCGAAATGTTGGTAAAACATTATGGCTTTCGGGCACGCTTGGATTTATTTTTTGCTATTTCGCTCGGGCAGGTCGATTTGTCGGATTTGAAACATTTTAAGCTCGACGGACACAAACTTGTGCTTCCCGAAGTCCCGAAGGAAAATGTAGCAGCAGTAACTGAAAAACTATTTTTTCCGCCCCCGCACAACGGAAACTACAAGCCACGCCTGCTTATCAACGGACAAGTTGGCGACCAATACGAATACTCGCTGGCTACTTGCTGCAATCCCGTGCAGGGCGACGACGTATTCGCCTACGTCACAGCGACGGCAGGTATGAAAATACATCGAATAAACTGTCCCAACGGCACCAACTTGATGGTCAATTACGGCTATCGAGTGATGAAAGCCGAGTGGGTAGATATGCCCAACTCGTCGTTTATCGCCGACCTCATCGTGAAAGGCGTAGATTCGGGACCGGGCGTTATCCAGCGACTGACGAATAAAATATCGTCTATTCTTGGACTCAATATCCGCTCTTTCAACATCGAGGGCAACGAAGGGTATTTTGAGGGAAAAATTAGTCTTATCGTCACCAACACCGACCAGTTGAGCATCGCCATTCGCAGCCTCAAAAATCTGGAAGAAGTTTCGAGCGTGGTGCGAGAGGATTGACGAGAATAAACAACTCACACACAACCGATTTTTTAGAAAATATATCTCGTTTATTTATTATCTGAATGCTTACGTTTAGATAAATATCATTCGCAATACGTCATAAATGGTTGATTTTCAATAATATGTGACAACTAAAAATTAATAACTAATAACTAATAACTACTTAATTTATTTTGCAAGAAGGAATCGTTATAAAATCTACGGGGAGTTGGTATCAAGTCAGGCTGCCAGATGACAGCGTGCTGCGCTGCCGAATCAAAGGAAAATTCAGATTGGCGGGCAAGCAACTCACTAATCCGGTGGCGGTCGGCGACCGAGTGCGCATTATCTCCGAAATCGAAAATACGGACGGCATCAACGGTGTCATCAAAGAAATAATGCCGCGCCGCAACTATGTTGCCCGACAGTCGCCGCGTCAGCACCACCAAATCCACTTGATGGTGAGCAATATTGACCAAGCCTTTTTGTTCGTCACGGTCGTCCAGCCGATGCTCAAACAGGGCTTTATTGATCGATTTTTGTTGATGACCGAGCCGCACGACATTCCGACATTTTTGGTTTTCAACAAAGCCGACGTGTACGAGGATAAAGACCGCGAGCGGTTTGAATATCTGAAAAACATATACGAAAAAATTGGATATAAAGTGCTGTTGGTGTCTGCGCTGCGCGGCGACGGATTGGACGAGTTGAAAGAATTGTTGAAGGACAAAACTTCGCTATTGAGCGGGCAGTCGGGGGTAGGAAAATCAACGACCGTCAATGCGCTCCAGCCTCGGCTCGACCTTCGGACGGAGGAGCTGTCCGACTACTCCGGCAAAGGGCAGCACACGACGACTTTCGCCGAGATGCACCCGCTTGATTTTGGCGGATTCATCGTGGATACGCCAGGCATCAAGTTGCTGGCTTTCAACAATTTGGAGCCAAAAGATGTGGCGCATAATTTTCGTGAATTTTTCCAATTCGCTCCGAATTGCCGCTTTTCTAATTGCGCTCATCGCAACGAACCACTTTGCGCAGTAAAATCTGCCATCGAATCGGGCGACATCAGCGAGCTGCGCTACAACAATTATTTACAAATTTTGGAGGAAATCGAAGACATCAACTATTGGGAAAGGCACTCGGATATGTAAGCACTTTTTTTGGGGAACAACAGTTTTTTTATTGTGAAATATTTTGTATTTATTTTTTATAACTTGTTAGCAATCAGTCAATTAGCGCAAGCGCAAACAAATGCGACAGCGTCTTTGGACAGCAATCACATCGTCATCGGCGACGCGCTGCGCCTTCACATTCGGCTCGACGCAGATGCCACTATTGCGCAAGTAAGAACTTCTGTTTGGGACAGCAGCGGAGTCGAAATCCTGCGCCGCGAAGCCCCACAACGCCAGAGTCAAGATTTTGTCTTGACGGCTTTTGAGGCGGGAACTTTCAGATTGCCGCGCCTGCCCGTAGTGTGGGAAACTCCCGAGGGGCGGACGGATACAGCATTTACCAATCCGTTGGTGCTGACTGTGACGGCTCTTGCGCTGCCAGATTCGGCGCAAATACGCCCGATTAAAGATATTTTGGAAGAAAAAAATAATTGGTTGGATTATTTGCCTCTCGTGGCTACGATTATTATTTTTATTTTGTTTGTACTGTTGTTTCGAAAAATTTTTAGAAAACCGAAAGAAAATAAAATTGAAGTTCAAGAAGTGGTTTTGCCGAAGGTTTTGCCGTCCGCAGTTGCGCTCCAAAAACTCGAAATGCTGCGCCAAGCTGCACTTTGGCAACAAGGAAAAATCACGGAATATCACACAGAGTTAAGTTTTATCGTCCGCGAATTTTTGGAAAATCAGCACCAAATCCTCGCTTTAGAGTCCACGAGTTACGAGATTTTGAGTGTTTTGGAAAAAGAAAAAAACATCACAAACGCTTATGCGTCGGATTTAAAATACTTTTTGGACACTACGGATTTGGTAAAATTCGCTAAATTGCAAGCACCCGTCGAGCTGCACGAGGAACTTTGGCAAGTCGCCCAAACACTTGTTGCGCAGCCATAAAATATTTCAAAACACAAGCAAAAAAACTAACTATTTTGAGAACACAATTATTTTTTTTATTACTTCTTCCGACTTTTTGTACGGCGCAATCTTCCACAAATGACAGCGTTTTTATTCGTGAGATAAATACTTTTGTGGACGCTTGGCACCACGCGGCGGCTGTGGCGGACGAGGACACTTTTTTTGGAAGTATGGACGCTGACGCGCTTTACATCGGCACCGACGCCTCCGAGCGTTGGCTGCGCGATGAGCTAAAACTATGGTCAAAAAAATATTTCGATAGAGAATCTGCTTGGTCATTTACGCCTTTGAAGCGGCATATTTACTGGAGCGACGACCGCCAATATGTCTGGTTTGACGAAACATTAGCCACCCAAATGGACGTTTGTCGCGGCTCGGGCGTACTCCAACGGCACGGCGCGGTCTGGCGATTCAAGCAGTACGTCCTCTCCATCGCCGTCCCGAATGAAGTAGTAAAAGACTATCTAAAACTGTTAAAAAAATAAAAGATGAAAAAAATTCTGCTGCTTTTGGTTTTTATTTCGTCCGTATTTTTGGGTTCTGTGGCTGCCCAGCCAGCTTTTGCAGCTTCTGAAGAAATATCCGTCAGAAGTGACAACGGCTACGAAATATTAGGAAAAATAGACGGAAAAATCGTGCTTTTTAGGGACAGAAAAACGAGTTTTGAAGCCCTCGCTTTCGACGAAAAAATGCAAACTTCTTGGAAAAAAGAACTCCGACTCGTCGGCAAAAATGTCAAAGTGCTGACCGCTATCGGAGCTAAAAATGACTTTTGTGTTTTTTATCAAGCACGGCAAAAAGGCGGACAAAGCAGCGTCCGCGCTTGCAAATTCGATGCCAACGCGGCAGTAAAAGATACAGTGACGGTTCATGATTTTGGAGATGTGAGCAGCGACGCTGTCCGCTCAGAGATTTTTAAGTCGGAGGACAAAAATTTGATACTACTTTTGACTAAAAAAAATAATGAAGATAATATACGAAATGTGACAGTGTTCAGAATAGATAGCATGAAAGTAGTCTGGCAACACAGCGTGGTCGCCGACGGTGAAATCTTCGACGACCCAAAACACCACACTTTGCTCACCAACGGAGGAACTGCTTACTTTATCTTCGACCTCTACAACGAGCAAAAGAAAATAAAAGACCACCGATTTGAGATATTAGAACTCAACGCCGCCACCCGAATTCCGACCATAAAAATCATAGAAATCCCACAAATACTGACTTTCGACTCCCGTTTTTCTTTCGACAATGCCAACCAAAGATTAGTGGCGGCAGGTCTTATCACCACCGATAAGTATTCCAACAGAGCCAGTGGATATTTCTTCTTATCTGCCTCTCTGCAAGACCTGAAACAAAATATTTTTGTAGCCGAGCCTTTCGACGCTACTACTTTTAGCCTCGTGGAGGGTAAAGAAAGCAAAGAAAATAAAGGAATTTTGGACATAAATGTGACAACTCTCGCCTTGAGAAAAGACGGTGGACTTTTGTTGGTCTGCGAAAAAAATCGCCACGAAGAACGCCGCATCAACAGTCCCCGCACAGCGATGGACAGAGGCGGCAGCTATTTTATTTACGACCATTTTTACGACAATCTGCTGCTGCTTTCGTTCAATCCCAACGGAAGCACCCACTGGAAAACCATACTCAACAAACGACAGTATTCGCAAGACGATGACGGCTCTTATTCCTCTTATTTTTTGTACAAATCCCCTGCGGGACTGCGCTTTTTATTCAACGATGACGTAAAAGACAACACCACCGTCAGCGAATATGTAGTCAATACGGCAGGCGAATTTGACCACAACAGCTTGCTTAATACTCGAGGAAAACGCCTCGGACTGCGTTTCCGCGAAGCCGTCCAGACCGCCGCCAACGAAGTCATAATCCCCAGCGAATACGGCTACAAATTGAGTATTACTCGGTTCAGATATTAAAAAAAACAGCAATTAAAAATGATAAAAAAAATAATTTTGGGATTTTTCTCTGCCTGTTTGCTCGTGTGCTGTCGGGCGCAAGAACCCGCCAACCGCCCGCATTGCCTACAAGAGGATTTTGATAAAAAAGTGCAGAGTATGATTTCTTTCAATGTGTCGCTCATCGGAGCCGACGAATTGCGAGCCAATCAGCCGAAATTTGTGATTTTAGACGCTCGGGAGCGCGAAGAATTTGAAGTCAGCCACCTCGAAGGCGCGCGGTACTTGGGCTATGATAACCTCAACTTGGGGAGCTTGTCGGGAGTCGCAAAAGACGCGCCCATCGCCATTTACTGTTCTATCGGCTATCGGAGCGAAAAAATCGGTCGGCGGCTTGAACGCATGGGTTATACGAATGTCCGAAATCTGTACGGTAGTATTTTTGATTGGGTCAATCGCAGCTACCCCGTAGTGGATAGTAAAGGTATTTTGGTCAAAAAAATACACACTTATAACCGAAAATGGAGCCGTTGGGTAGATGACACGAAGGCAGAAAAAATTTGGTAACTCATGTTACGCAAGGATTTTAAATTGACTCTTTTGAATTTCTACAAGGCACGTCTGAAAATACAGTCACATTGAATAAAATGCTGCCTGAAATTTTAGTAAAAAAAATATTTTGCGGAACATAAGTTTGGTAAAAAAAAAAGCCCCCGACCGTGTGAATGATCGAGGGCTTCAACAAAAATAAATTCAGTCAAAACAAAATTTATTTGAATTATTCCTTAAGAATGTATCTAAAATAAACTGCTCATTTTTTCTGCTAAATTACAAGCAATCACTGCGTTATTTTTTCGTTTCAACGCCCTGCGTTGCGCCTCAAAAATGCCTTGTT
>JAYWGG010000244.1:0-17265 GCA_043778415.1 Saprospiraceae bacterium | reverse complement strand
GGAGTAGCGACTGCTCGAACCGCCAATCCTGAATTTTTTGGTCGTGTCCCGAAAGTAAAACGTCGGGTACTTTCATTCCTTCAAACTCCTCGGGGCGCGTATAGACGGGCGGAGCCAGCAGGTCGTCCTGAAAAGAATCAAACAGTGCCGAAGTTTCGTCGTTCAGGACTCCCGGCAGAAGTCGCCCAATCGAATCCACCAACACCGCCGCAGGCAGCTCACCTCCCGACAGGACGTAATCGCCAATCGAAATATCGAGGGTAATGTATTTTTGGCGCACTCGCTCGTCCACGCCTTTGTAGTGACCACAGAGGATAAGCAAATTTTTTTTCATCGAAAGGCGATTAGCGAGCGACTGGTCGAGCCGTTGCCCGTCGGGGGTCATGTAAATTACTTCATCGTAGTCGCGCTCTGCTTGCAGTTCCGCCATTGCTTTGGCGATAGGTTCAGCCATCATGACCATTCCTGCGCCGCCGCCGTACTGCATATCGTCGAGTTGCTGGTGCCGTCCGATGCCAAATTTTCGCAAATTGTGTACCACGACTTCGAGTAAGCCTTTCTGCTGGGCGCGTTTCATTATCGAGTGATTGAGCGGGCTTTGCAGCAGTTCGGGCTGGACGGAAAGAATGTCTATTCTCATAAAATGATGTTGATACCAAAAAACAAAACATCGAAGACTTTCACGAAGCCTCCGATGTTTTGGATAAGAAATAATTTTAATTTATTTTAGTTACATTCTTTAATTAATAGAAATCAACTCGACTTCAAAAATCAAAGTCGAAAAAGGTCCGATAGAGCCGCCTGCGCCACGCTCGCCGTAAGCGAGGTCGGAGGGAAGAACGATTTTCCATTTTTCGCCGATGTGCATTTTGAGCAACGCCTCGTCCCAACCTTTGATAACTTGACCTTGACCGACGGTGAACTCAAACGGCTCGCCGCGATTGACGGAGCTGTCAAAAACAGTACCGTCGATCAAAGTGCCGTGATAGTGGGCTTTGATTTTGTCGCCCGCTTTCGGCATTGCGCCAGTGCCGGGCTTCATGATGGTGTATTGCAATCCGCTTGGGAGGACGGTTACGCCGGGTTTTTTGGAGTTTTCGTCCAAGAATTTTTTGCCTTCGCCGACATTTTTCTCAAATTTTTTAGACTGGCAAGCTTTCATGTGCGCGTCCAAAATTTTTCCAGCTTGGTCGGCTGCTACTTTGAGGTCTTTGCCCTTAAAAACATCGGTCATTGCTTGGGCAAAAATAGCGACATCAATGTCGTCCAACCCTTGTGTTTTGAGATTTTGCGACACCAATACGCCGACGCTGTAACTCACTGAATCCATTTTTGTTTTAACGTTTTGTGCATCGGCTTTGAAAGATAGTAAAGCGATGCAGATGAAAAATAATACGGTTAGTTGTTTCATTTTTAAAAAAATATTAATTTTTATTGTTTAGTGATAAAATTAGGTGTTTGATTTATTTTGATTTTGTTCTGAATTTTGAGTGGTTTTATTTCAGTGCTTTCAATGGCTTCGCATGATGTAGATGCTATAATTTTTTCTTTCAATTGGTCGAATCCAGACTGCGTGAACATAAAAATACTGGCGTTGTCGAATGTTGCTGCTAAATTATTCTTTACGCTCCAGTAGCTAGCAGCGAAATCGAGTATAAATGTGAAGACTTTTAGCATCAAATCTTGAAATGGTTTGCCTGCTTCTTTGTCGGACTCTTTAAGAATATATTTGGTCACATTTAAATCATCATTGTATTTTTCTTTCGAGTATTTTTCTTTCAAGTATTTTTCAAAAACGACTTTGAACAAAGCCAAATAATGAAAGGAATCTGCTGTAAGAGATTGTTCATAGCTTATCTCTCTTCTGCGAATAAAAAAGTCAAAAATCAAATAAGCGCAGTGCATATCTTCAAACTTCGTGTCCGCATTGAATATTTTTTCATAGAACCCGTCTTTATTTTCTTTATAAGATAAAAAATTAAGGTCTTTTCCTGTTTTAGCAAAATATTCTAAATTTTTGCTGACCATCACTGGCTGCTGCAAATGGTATGCCAAGTACAAATTTGCAAAGATGCCGTTGGGGACGACGGTTATGCCATCTATTTTTTCTCGAAACTCATCTTTTCTTTTTTCGTACCAAAATGGAGTGTTAAAAGATTCGTTTTGAAGATTAATCTGAATATCATCGTTGGCACAAAAATCTCTATCACTCACGGGATTTTGGGAGTTGGTAAAGCGCGTCACGTTCAGGTCAAACTCTTTTCCACCAGTCTGTAGCAGACGCAAAGATACAAACATTCGTGCATTAATCTGTTCGCGTTTTGCACTCGAAGCGTCTTTGAAAGCCTGATAAATAGCATAAACTGTTTGTGCGCCGTTTATTATTTGCAAACCGCTCAACGTAATAATTTCCGCTTTAGTACCTATTTCAGGCAATAGGTTACTTATCGCGGTTATTCCATTATTGTAATACCAAAAGTAATCTGGCTCCTCTAAAACTGTACTTTTTATTTTTTCATTGAATTGTGATTGCATCAACGGATTTCTCACATTTTTTTGAAAAATCGCAAAACCATACTTTTCAAAAAGCTCAAATACAGTTTGAGGTTTCAGCAAGAGTAAATATGCGCTGAAAGGTCTTTCAATTTTGATTAAACTGTTACTTTCAATTTTTAGCAAAATTTTACTTTCTTCAGGATTTTGATAGCTCTCTAATGGATTAGTAGGTTCAATTTTTTTGAACTTTCTTTCTATATAGTCAAGTTTTATCCTATTGAAGTCAATGACCTCAAATTTAATTTTTGGATCACTTCCACGAAATGTAGCAATATTATCGTCTGCCTTACCCTTGTATGAGGCTAAACTCAAAAAAATAAACTTAACCTCTCCGTTATCTTTTAAATGCTGGTCAAGTTCATTTAGTTTAGTTGTTAATTTTTCATTTGCTACTTTTCTTTCTCCACGCCAAATGGTATCAAAATTACTCAACGCAGCTAATATTACTTCTTTATCGGTTTCTTTTTTAGTATTTGCTTCATTGTTCCATTTCGATTGGACAATGTAGAAGATTTTATTGCCTCGATTATCGGTTCTATCGAAAACTATATCGCAACCACCGTCGCCATTTCCTTCCGTAATGTAGCTCGGATAATCACTGGTGCGACCATAAAAGTCAAGAAACCAAATCAAAAGTGCGTAAGACTTTTGATTTATTACATCTTTCTTTTGTTTGCTTATAGCTTCCACATCTTTGTACTTTTCTACGAGTACATTCAGTTCTTTATCAATAATGGCATAAAATTCTTTTGTTATCATCTTCTAAAATACTCAATCAATTTGTCGTTAAGCCCAATATTTTGACACTTGATTTATTTTTGACTTCATTCCCTCACGCACTCATTTCTGCAAAATTTTTGAAGAAATACGGGATTGTTTCGATGCCTTTGTAATAGTTGAATAAGCCGTAGTGTTCGTTGGGGGAGTGGATAGAGTCCGAGTCTAAACCGAAGCCCATGAGGACGGTTTTGAGTCCCAACTCTTGCTCGAACAGTGCGACGATAGGAATGCTGCCGCCGCCACGCGTCGGGATTGGCTTCTTACCAAAGGTCGTTTCTATCGCTTTGCTGGCTGCCCTGAACGCCACCGAATCGGTAGGCGTGATGACGGGTTCGCCGCCGTGGTGAGCAGTTACTTTTACTTTCACGCTCGGCGGAGCTATTTTTTCAAAATGCTTGCGAAATAATTCAGAAATTTCCTCCGAGCTTTGGTGCGGCACGAGGCGCATCGAAATTTTGGCATTCGCCTTGGACGGCAAAACCGTCTTTGCGCCTTCGCCAATGTAGCCACTCCAAATACCGTTCACTTCCAGCGTCGGGCGAATCGAAGTTCGCTCCAGGGTAGAGTAGCCTTTTTCGCCCCACACGTCGCCGATGTCCAAATCTTTTTTATAGGCTGATAAGTCAAAAGGTGTTTTTGCCATTTCGGCGCGGTCGCTTTCGCTGACCGTATCTACTTTGTCATAAAAACCTTCTACCGTGATGTGGTTATTTTCGTCGTGCACAGACGCTATCATTTGGCACAAAATGGTCGCAGGGTTGGCTACTGCACCTCCGTAAACGCCCGAGTGAAGGTCTTTGTTCGGTCCTACCACCTCGACCTCCATATACGACAAGCCGCGCAAACCAACGTCAATCGAAGGAATATCCATTGCCACCATCGCCGTGTCGGAGATGAGTACTACATCAGCTTTGAGGCGTTCTTGGTTGGCTTTTACGAAGATGCCAAGATTGGAGGAGCCGACTTCTTCCTCGCCTTCTATCATAAATTTGACGTTGCAGGGCAGCGAATTGGTTTGCATCATACTTTCAAAAGCCTTGACGTGCATATACATTTGCCCTTTGTCGTCGCACGCGCCGCGCGCATAGATTTTTCCGTCTTTTATCACTGGTTCAAAAGCGGGCGAGTGCCAAAGCTCAAGCGGGTCAGCGGGCTGCACGTCGTAATGTCCGTAGACGAGGACGGTCGGCAGCGAAGGATTGACCATTTTTTCGCCATAAACAATCGGATAGCCTGCGGTCTGGCAGATTTCGACTTTGTCCGCGCCTGCTGCCACAAGGCTGTCGTGGACGAATTGAGCGGTACGAAAGACCTCATTTTTATATTTTGGGTCAGCACTGACGGACGGAATGCGGAGCAAATCCAGTAGTTCGTCCAAAAAGCGTTCTTTGTTTTGCTCGAGATAAGAATGTAAGACTTGCATATTGGTAGATTTTTTTTAATTTTCTGAAATGTTTATAAAAATAAATTACCCATTTTTTCTGCTAAATCCAAAAAATATGAGTGTTTTATTTTTTTCATTCCTGACGGAAAACGAAATAAATGAAAAAATATTTTGATTCGCAAAGTTAGGATTATTTTTGTAATTGTTTCGTATTGGGAAAAATTGGAATTCCTTATTTTTTCCTCATTCTTTTGCTGCCATTGACGCAAATTTTTTGTAAATATTCCTTCAAGCCTTCAATCTGTCCTTTAACTATTTTTTTAGAGCGACATTGTGCTTGCTTCTATCCCGTAAGTTACAAAAGCTAATTATAGTATTTTTTGGTAATGCAAGAGGAGAGAAATAAAAGAAAATATCACAAAAAATATTTAATTTTGCACTAAAGAAATCAAAAAAAATATGGAAACAGTACTAATTGAAAGCCAAACAGAAATAGAAAAAATTTTTCATTCGCAGCAAAAAAATAAATCAACTGTGGGCAGTTCTACCGTCCGCGAGCGAATAGAAAAATTAAAAAAATTGCACGCAGCGTTGCTCCAATTTCAGGCAGATTTGGAGGCATCTATGTACGCAGATTTCAAAAAGCACCCCACGGAAGTCGTGCTGACCGAAATTTTTGCCGTCCAGACAGAGCTAAAACACGTCATAAAACACCTAAAATCTTGGATGCGTCCGCAAAAAGTGGCTACACCCATCACGCTTTTGGGCACGAGTTCGGCGATTTATGCGCAGCCCAAAGGCGTTGTTTTGATTATTTCTCCTTGGAATTTTCCGATCAACCTCACACTTTGCCCGCTCGTGTCCGCCGTCGCGGCAGGCAACTGCGTGATGATAAAACCCTCCGAAATCACCCCGCACACGTCGGCGATATTGAAAAAAATGATAGAATCCGTCTTTGAGCCGTCTGAAGTTGCGGTTTTGGAAGGCAATCAAGACGTGGCAGCTCAGTTACTGGATTTACCGTTCAACCATATTTTTTTTACGGGAAGTCCTGCTATCGGCAAAATCGTGATGCAGGCGGCGGCTAAAAATCTGACTTCCGTGACTTTGGAACTTGGCGGAAAATCACCCGTCGTGGTGGACGAAACCGCCGACCTCGAAGAAGCAGCCGGCAAAATCGTGATGGGAAAATACCTCAACAGTGGTCAAATTTGCATCTCTCCCGACTACCTTTTCGTCCACGAGTCCCGAAAAGACGACTTGATAAAAGCCATTTCCCAAAAAATCGAGAGTTTCTATGGACTTAAAGACCAGCAAATAAACAATCCCGACTACGCTCGGATAGTCAATAATCGCCATTTTGAACGGGTAAAGACCATGCTCGACGATGCGGTGCTGCAAGGTGCGAGCATTGCTTATGGTGGAAAATCAGACTCAAATCAAAATTATATTTCGCCCACTTTGCTGACTGGCGTACATTCGGATATGCGTGTGCTGAAAGAAGAAATTTTCGGACCCTTGTTGCCTATTTTGAGCTATCAAAAATTGGAAAATGTTATCGAAATAATAAACAATGGAGAAAAACCGTTGGCACTGTATATTTTTTCTAAAAACTCAAAAAATCAGGAAAAAATAATCGCCGAAACTCGCTCTGGCGGCATTTGCATCAACGATTGTCTGCTTCATTTTTTGAACAATAATTTGCCTTTTGGCGGCGATAACAACAGCGGAATTGGAAAATCGCACGGAAAGTTTGGTTTCGATTCGTTTTCAAACGCCAAAGCAGTTCTCCAACAACACACCCGATTCAGCGCGATGAAATTACTTTTGCCGCCTTACACGCCACGCGTCCAAAAATTGACCAATCTATTACTAAAATGGTTTTAAAAAAACCTAACTTTGCGAAATGAAAAGAATATTGATTTATTTGGCTGCCGTAGCGGTCGCGTGGACGGCTTTCGCAGCTTGCTCCAACGAGTTTGAACTCAACGAAACCTACAAGAATATACCCATCGTGTACGGGATTTTGTCGCTCCAAGACACGGCGCAATATATCCGAGTGGAACGTGCTTTTATTGACACCAAAACCAGCGCGCTCGTACTTGCCAAGCGAGCCGATTCCTTGTATTACAGTACCGCAGTCGTGCAGTTGCAAAATACAGCTTCGGGACAGACTTTCACGCTCCAAAAAGTGGACGGTAACAAAGAAGGCTATGTGCGCGACACAGGGATTTTCGCTACTAATCCCAACTATTTATACAAAATAAAGAACTCACAGTTGGCACTTCAAGGCGGCATAAAATACAAACTGACCGTAAAAAATGCGTCTGGCGATGCGAAAAATATTGCCGAATCTACTGCCGAAGTCGTAGATACTGTGCGCGTCACGTTTCCTTTTCCGGGCAACGCCGTCCGTTGGACGTATGACAATACACTTTCTTTTGCGTGGAGTTTCAATAATCAAAATACCCGTGTATTTGACCTCAAAGCTGTCCTTCATTACGACGAGTATGAGGCGAGCAATCCAGCGGTTTTAACTTCCAAAACCCTCGAATGGAATATTGCACAAAATATCAAACCGTTAGAAAATTCAGCTACCAGCGTTTTTTATCGCATACAAGGAATTGATTGGTACAAGTTTATCGGAAAAAGTATTCCTGTTTCTTTGACCAAAAAACGGATATTTCGCAACTTTGACGTGGTCGTAGAAGGCGGCGGAGAAGCCTTACGAGAATACATAAACGCAGGGCAAGTAAATGGCGGACTGACCGGCTCTGAACTTCCTCCCACCTACACCAACATCAACGGCGGCTACGGAATATTTTCGAGCAGAACTAAAAACACGCAAAAAGCATATCCTGTGGACTCCGCCACCCGAGATTCTATCGCCAACGGTCAATACACAAGGCAACTGAACTTTCAGTAAAAAATAAAGAAATAAGATAAAGCAAAGTTACCAACACCTCAAAAATGTCGCTAACTTTGGTTTATTTTATAGGAAAAAGGAAACGTTTGGACACCAAAGCGTTTCCTTTTTTTCTGCCTAAATGTCACCATTTAAATCTTTTTTGACCAATTAGCTGTCAAATCTGCCAAAAAAATCTGCCAAAAAGTCCTAAATTCGTCTTGGCATATGCATTGACAAATAGATATTAAAGACCCCGAATTTTTTTTAATACTATTTAAACAACATCAGATTTTTTTACAATGGGTAAAATTATAGGAATTGACTTAGGAACTACCAACTCGTGTGTTTCTGTGATGGAAGGAAACGAGCCAGTAGTAATCGCCAACGACGAAGGTAGAAGAACCACCCCGTCCGTCCTTGCGTTTTTGGACAATGGCGAAAGAAAAATCGGCGACCCCGCCAAACGGCAGGCGATTACGAACCCGACGCGCACCATTTCGTCCATCAAACGATATATGGGAAATCGTTTCAGCGAAGTCGCAAGCGAAATCGCTAACTCCTCTTACAAGGTAGTCAGAGGCGACAACGATACTTCGCGCGTCGAAATCGACGGCAAACTTTACACTCCGCAGGAACTCTCTGCGATGGTGCTGCAAAAAATGAAAAAAACGGCGGAGGATTTTCTTGGGCAACCTGTCACCGAAGCTGTCATCACTGTTCCCGCATACTTCAACGACTCTCAACGCCAAGCGACCAAAGAAGCAGGCGAAATAGCGGGTCTGACCGTCCGACGCATCATCAACGAGCCTACCGCAGCCGCACTCGCTTATGGTATGGACAAGCGCAACAAGGACATGACGATAGTGGTCTATGACTTGGGAGGCGGTACTTTTGACGTGTCTATTCTCGACTTGGGAGAAGGCGTTTTTGAGGTAAAATCTACCAATGGCGACACACATCTCGGCGGTGATGATTTCGATAGAATCATTATCGACTGGTTGGCGGATAGCTTCAAGAGCCAAGAAAACATTGACCTTCGCAAAGACCCGATGGCATTGCAACGCTTGAAAGACGCTGCCGAAAAAGCAAAAATAGAACTTTCTTCTGCGCAAGAAACCGAAATAAATCTGCCTTACGTGACCGCCGTTGATGGTGTTCCGAAACACTTGGTACTCAAATTGACGCGTTCCAAATTCGAGCAATTAGCGGATAAGTTGGTCCAACGGACGCTCGACCCCTGCAAGCAGGCTATGAAAGACGCGGGACTTACCAACGGTGATATTGACGAAGTAATCCTCGTAGGTGGCTCGACGCGTATCCCGAGAATCCAGCAAGCGGTAGAAGATTTTTTTGGAAGAAAACCCAACAAAGGCGTGAATCCAGATGAGGTCGTTGCGATTGGTGCTGCCATTCAGGGCGGCGTATTGAGTGGCGACGTGACTGATGTTTTGTTGCTCGACGTGACTCCGCTTTCGATGGGAATCGAAGTGATGGGCGGAATGTACGATGTAGTCATTGAGGCAAACTCAACTATTCCTACCAAAAAATCAAAAATTTACTCTACCGCTGCCGAAAATCAGCCGAGTGTCGAAATCCATATTTTGCAAGGAGAACGCCCGATGGCTTCGCAAAACAGAACAGTCGGACGCTTTATTTTGGACGGAATCCCGCCTGCGCCGCGCGGCGTACCACAAATCGAAGTTACTTTCGACATGGACGCTAACGGGATTTTGAAAGTTTCGTCCAAAGATAAAGGTACGGGCAAGGAGCAGAGTATCCGCATCGAAGCCTCTACGGGCTTGTCGAAAGAGGAAATCGCTAAAATGAAAGCCGAAGCTGAAGCCAACGCCGACGTTGACAAAAAAACACGCGAAACGGCTGAAAAAATGAACCTTGCCGATTCTTTGATTTTTCAGACCGAAAAGCAGCTCAAAGAATATGGCGAAAAAATACCTGCCGAGAAAAAAACCGCTATCGAAGATGCACTTGCAGAATTGAGAACCGCTCACGCCTCGCAAGATTTAGTGAAAACAGAAGCGGCTACCGAAGCGATGAACGCAGCGTGGCAGGCAGCAAGCCAAGATATGTACAATGCGACCAATGAAAACGGTGGCGGCGCAGCAGAGCAGCAAGCGCAGCAAAACAACGGAGGAAACACCGCAAGCGACTCCGACGTGACCGATGCAGAATACGAAGAGGTAGATAAAAAATAGTTTTTTTGCAGTAAAAAGTTGTTATATAAGTACCTGCGCCTATTTAGTCTGCATCGATTGCCGACTGCTTTAGCAGTCGGGCAACGAATGATAATTGGTGTATTGGCTTTAGTCTAAACGACTCGCTTGTGGCAAGTATTTGGCTAAAGCCGATGCACCATTTTTTTTATACAGCTAAAGCTGTTGCCAATACACAAAACTATTTAGGTACATCTTCTTACCGAACCCTTGTGATGAATTTAGTTTCTTCACAAGGGTTTTTTTGTATTTTTGGCAAGAAAAAAAGTTCTTTATGTGGCAGTCTATTTATTTTTTTCCAGTCGGCAGTTTATCCGATTTTATCAAAAATGAGTTGCCTTTATTTTTGGAGCGAAACTGTATTTCCGTCTATTTTTTTGTCTTGCAATACGAGCCAGAAAGCCATTTGCGGCTGCGATTTTTGTCACAGGAAACGCGTTTTTTTACCGATTGTCGCCACGAGTTCGTGCCTTACGAAGCAGAAGAAGAGCGTTACGGCGGTGTAGATTCTTTGTTTTGGGCGGAAAAATATTTCGTAGCGTCGTCCAAGCTGGCACTTGCTTTTTATCAGCAGGAGGTGATTAAGCGCGAAAATTTTGCTGTTCTATCGCATTTGATTGCTTCAAAAGCAGTGAAAATGGATATTTATTTGGCGAAAATATTTTTTGAAACCGTAGCAGAGCAGTGGAGAACGTTTGCGCCTGCGGAGTTGGCGACTTTAGACATTCAGCCTCAAAAGGCGATGAAAGATTTTTTTGAATTGGATAATGTGGAAATGGAATTTTTCAAAGTATTCGAGAAAGAAATCACGGACATTCTTCGGACGCTTCGACAAATATTAGACGGCGACCAAGCATTATTTTTTCGGATAACAGTAGATTTCATTCATCTTACCAACAATCGTTTGGGGATAAAAAACGAAGAAGAAAGTTATCTCGCTGCGTTGATAGCCGTTTCGTTGGCGTGACGGACTACAGAAAGCCACCTTTTCGGAGTGCTTCGCCGAGAGCGGAGTCACTTTTGTCAGAATAGTCGCGCAACACTTTTTTTAGTGCCGCCAAATCATCGCTCACAGGCTTCACGAACTGTCGCCTGTCCCACAGGATAAAGCCGAATAAAATAAAAAACAAAGAAGTCAAAGTCGTAAATTGCCATCTCATAGTTTCCTTTAATTCTGCATATTGACTGTTCATTTGGGACTCCAACCTATTGAATCTTTCATCAATACTGGTAAATTTTTGTTCAATACCTATAAATCTTTGCTCAATATTTGCGAATCGTTGTTCAGTTCGCTCTTCAAAACGTATCAATCGCTCGCGGTCAGCAAGCGTGTACGGCACGACGATGTTGGCTGCGTCAGGCGCGCTGTTAGTTTTGGACTGCGCAAAAATATTCGCGACAGTCAGCAAGCAAAAAATCGTGATGCGTATTTTTTTCATCGGCAAAAAATAACGTTTAAATTCTAAACTCATACAAAGTTACAAATATTTTGTGACAAAAAAAAACTCCCCACCCGAAAACTTCGGGCGAGGAGTAACTTTACTAAAATCTCTCTTACAGATTTTTTAATTTTTAATCACTTTGGTTGTGTTGCGAACACCATTGGAGTTGGTGATGCTCAAGTAATAGCTTCCTTGTGGCAAGTTTGCTATATCGATAACTTTACTATTCATTCCTTCGGTAAGTTCAAGTTGTTTTGTATAGACTGATTTTCCGAGTATGTCCGATATTTCTAATGAAACTTCGTCAGACGCTGGTGCTTCGATATTTATATTCAAGTCGTTGTCAGTTGGATTTGGATAGACCTGCGCTACTTTATATACTTCAACTTTACGCGTTACTGATACGATAGCTGAAAAAGATTCTCTGCTGTCAATATCAATAGTTTTTAGCCTGTAGAAATTTGAAACCATTGGTTTATTATCTACAAAAGAATAGTTTTTGACCAAATCTGAATTTCCTGCCGCAGCTACCGAACCGATATTGCTCCAACCGTCTGTTCCGTTTGCACTTCGCTGTACGAGGTGTATTTTGGTATTTTGCTCTCGAGCAGTTTTCCATTCTACAATATTATCTGACTTTGAGGATTTCGCACTGAACGATAAAAGCTCCATCGGAAGTGCAGTGCCTGTCGTACTTATCGTGAAATTACCCATCGAACCGCTCCAGCCGTAAACTCTTATATAATACGTCGTGTTTGCAGCAAGTGCAGTAAGATTTACTGTTTCGCCTGCTCCTGCTGCACCTGCATCTGCACAGCCGAGATTGCCGCCAGCACATGAACTCAAAACCTCTACGACAGGGTCGAAACCTGCGCTTACACCCGTGACGGCGATAGCCGCATTTCCGCCATCTGAATCTGTTGTAAATGAGAACCATACGTCAGGAGCTGATGATGAAGTTCCTGCACAATTAATCGGGGCATTGCTTTGAGTAGCTAATTCATTGCAAGACGCTACCGAACCCACTCCTCCAGGCGCACCAATAGCCGTAGCACTGGCGCAGGCATCGTTGGACGGTGGACCGGGCGTGGTGAAAGATTGTACTGCATTAAAACACGCACCAAACCCTGTGGCAGATTCAGGAACTACCGTCCAGAAGTAAGTAGTATTGGGAGCAAGATTCGTCAGTGTACTGATGCTGGTAGTCGTCACACTTCCGATAAAAGCTGGCGGATTAGTAGTGCCAAAAAAAACATTGTAGTCCGTTGCACCCGCGCTCGCACTCCAAGCCAAAAGAGGATTGGCGGCATTACAATAAGCTGATGAAGCAGGAGTAACTTCTACTGGACAAGCCAAAGCGTTTGTAAAATTAGAAACACAAATAGAAAAAGATACGCCTGCTACCGTAGCATCGTAGTTATAAACTCGGATATAGTAGGTCGTTCCCGGCACTGTGATTAGATTCGCTATTTCACTGTCGTCAGCAATGCCTGCATCTACACAACCGATTGCGTTGGTGCTGGCGCAGCCGCCTTGGAATACTTGAACTACTGCGTCGTAGCCTCCCGCACCGGCTACCGTAATTTCGATGCCTCCTATAGCTGCCGTCGGAGTCACACTGAACCACAAGTCGTCGTCCTCTTCTCCCATTGTGTAGCACGCTGTTTGAGCGGAAGCGGTTGCAGCAGCGATTTGAGCGGACGAAACATTCGTTGCGTTGGCTGGGCAGTTTGCAGCGGATTGGATAGTCAGAGGGGTTGCTGTGGCACATTCGTTACTTTGAGCATTGATATTGCTCAAAACAAGAAATAGACAAAATAATAATGTAAGATTTTTTTTCATGTTGAAATTATTTAAAAATATTTGTTTGTGACATAATTAAAATTTGTAATTTGAGGTATAACAAACGGCGAGTATAGTAAATACCAAATGCAAAGATACTCTTTTTCTTCAAAAATCGTTTTTTTGTAACAAAAAAAACTCCCCACCCGAAAACTTCGGGCGAGGAGTAACTTTACTAAAATCTCTCTTACAGATTTTTTCTTTATAGTTTCTTTAGTTTTTTATAAATCTTTGAAGGATTTGCTCGCTGCCGTTGCTGAGTTGCAAGAAGTACATTCCTTGCGATAGGTCGCTTAGCTCGTCTATCTGGAAGTAATTGATGCCGTTGCGGACGCTTTCGATTCTGAAGTTTTTGAGCATTCTGCCGTAAGAATCTATGATTCTTGCTTCGACGGGCGCAGTAGCGACAGACTCAAACTCAAGCGTCATACTTTGCACGGCTGGCGACGGAAACAAGTTGTGTATCGCAAATTTTTCGTCTTTTCTGGTCACAGAGATTACTTGTGAGTAGCTTTCGCCGCCGTCCGTTCCGACTTGCTTCAGCTTGTAATAAGTAATGCCCGAGTTCGGACGCTCATCGGAGAACGAGTAGGATTGCTTCTGATTTCCTTTTGCGGTAGAAGATACTTTACCCAACGTTTCGTATTTCGTGCCGTCCAAACTTTTTTCTACCATGAAGTGGTCGTTATTGACTTCGTTGGCGGTAGTCCAGTTCAAAATATTTGCACTTTTCTCTTTGTATCCTGCGAAGTTCATCATTTCGAGCGGCAAAACCCCTGCGTTTTGGAAGTTCCATACACAGTTGTCTCCTGCTGTACCATCCACGACTACGATAAAAGACTGACCAGCAGCAATACCTGTCGTGTTGAGATTTACAGTGCCGTTACCAGCTGAACAGCCGAAGAAGTTTGTGCTGTTCCACATTGCCGCCGTGCCTGTGATAGAGGCGCAGCTTGAGAATGCAGCAAATTGAGCAGCACTATTTGTTGAGCCACCGTTGCAAGCAATACCATTGACGGTTATAGTAGGGTTCGCAGTAGTTGCGGTAAAGCAAAAATAAACAGGATTATCCACAGAGGACCAACTATTTCCATTGCAGGTAATCCCAGCACCAGGAGGCGTGGCAGTAGTCGACGCGCTTGGTCCACTCCAGTTAGATTCGGCAGGTGCGCCCAAATTGCAGCCACTTGTAGCGTTTGGAGTACAAGCGTTACAAGATTCGTTAGCAGGCGGTGGGGGTAAAAGACTTATAGAGAAGTCCGCTAAAAACCAGTTATCTTGTACAAAATTATTTGGAGCAGTTCCCGTTTGAGCGACACATTGTCTTTCGCGATAGGAATACAATCGAATATAATAAGTACCGGGTGCAAGACCAGTCCAAGAACCTACCAGTCCATTTGTTCCATCTAACAAAGCGAAAGCTGAAGGCGCAGTACACGTACCCGCTGTATTATAGTAATCTGCTACTACGGTACACCCCCCGACAGGCGTAAGGCTCGTGCAAGTACCAGAATATACTTGCGCAATTAATGATGATGTGGTTGTCGTTCCATAAAAAGCGGTAGTTCCAGCTGCAACAGAAACATCTGTTAAAATCTGAAAGCCACCACCACCAGCAGGAATTGTAACTGAATACCAAACATCTGGTGTATAACCCGGATAAAATCCACAACCTGATGCTGGAAACGGTGTGGTAGTGGAAGAAGTGGCAGTAGTACCAGTCCCCGAAATCTGCCCTGATGCTCCTGCATTAGCTGTGGGAGTAGGAGTTGTTGCTATGGAAGCACAAGTTGGGATAACGGTTGGTGACAAGTTGACGGCTCCAGTGCATTCGTTGCCAGGAGCTGTCAGCAATGACCTGCTTGACTTTTTGAATAAAATTGACGACGACGACGAAGCTATGCCCGATGGGTGTCCGCCAGACTGTGTTTCGACCATCGTAGTAGAAGGGCTAATGATTTTTGGCGAAGCAGTGGTTTTTTGGTCTCTGTTTACTCTTGGTTTTCCAAATGTCTGTGCAGATAGGTGAAAAACGGAAATGCACAACAGCAGCAATAATGTAATTTTTTTCATACTGACAAATTTAATAAAGTTAATAGATATGTGACTGTGTTAGGACAGCGTATTTTAAAAATATTGACCACGCAAAGTTATCTTTTTATATCTATAAATAAAAATATTTTTTTAATAAAAAATAAAAAAAATTGAGTTTTAAATATTTTAGAAGTAAGAATATTGTTTAAAATACTGATTTACAGTTATTTATGTATTATTTTTAAATAAATAAATTTTTTAATAATTTCAAAAAAAATATTTATTTTTTAAATATTACTTGTTTTGGAATTTTGGAAGTGATCATAAAAATAATTTTATTTGGCTTTTTGTGAAAATCAATAAATATACGTATAAGTGACAGAGTATATTTACTCTAATAAAGCCAAAAAAAAACTCTTTGCTGACAATCAGCAAAGAGTTTTTTTAAAATAATAAAACAAGTGATTATTAGTTTTTCATCAATTTTACAACAGTTTTTTCGTTGTTGCTGTTGATAATCGTCAAATAATAAGCTCCTTGCGGAAGTGCTTGGATATCGAAGTTGAAACCGTTGATTCCTGACAAAAGACTTAATTTTTGTGACAGCACTTGCGCTCCAAAAATGTTGCTAATCGTCGCAGTTGCTTCGTCTTCTCTGACGCTTTCTATGCTTACGTTTATCTCTCCCGTAGTAGGATTAGGAAATACGTTTGATACTTGATATTTGTTGGATTTCTGCTCTACGTTTACAACCTTCGAGTATTGAAACGAGCCGTCTAAATCCACTTGTTTGATTCGGTAGTAATTGTTGCCGATGCGAGCGTTCATATCCATAAAATTATAATAGAGTGCTATGCTGCTGTTGCCACCCAAAGATTTAGAATCCACGAATCCAATATCCGAGAAGTCATCTTCTTTTCCCGAAAAACTTCTTTGGACGATGTATCTATCGTTGTTTATTTCAGCCGCCGTCGTCCAGTTTAGTTCAACGTGTTCTTTCATCAACCGTCCACCGAATTTTGTAAATTCGACATTGAGCGGTGATGCACACGAGATAACAGCAGTTCCCGCAGGCGGAGTCGCACTGGCTGAATTTCCTCCGATAGTAATAGTGGCGGCAGTAGTAGAAAAGTTAGTAATCAGAAGTAAGTAGATTCCTACAGATGCCGTGTAGGTACAGTTGGAGGTGGAGGTAGTCCCCGAACATGGAGTAGAGGAAGTGGTGTTCGCCCACAAAGCAGGGTCGGTACTGGTACCATCGGTAAAGCTATAATCACATACTACGGGATTCCCAACTGCCGCTGCAGTGCATGCAGTTATTGCTGGACTTGTCGGAGTAAAGGGTCCATAGAGGGCTGCATCTACATCAAGTCCGCCACTATTCAGTATGTCTAAATCCAAAAGTCCTGCCGTAGTGACATTAATTAAAAACCATGACTCTCTTGGGGTATTTGTTAAACATCCACTTGATCCGCTAAAAGTACCGCAGTTGTCGTCCAAGTTTCCAGTAAAGGTCGAACTACCACAAATTTGGGCGGTAGAAGCACCGCTACAGCTGCAATTTGCTGGCGGTGGTGGCGGCGTGACGATACAGATTGTTCCTGTCGTGGACACTGCAGAAAAGTAAGTATAAACCCTCACATAATAGGTAGCTCCGACCGTCAAGCCAGTAGCAGTGCCACCAGCATCTGTATCACTACATAAAACACTGGTCATGGTTGTGCCACAGCTGCCAGAAAAAACTTGAAAGTATATATCGGTCGAGCCGCTCGTATTTGCCAATGTAATAGTTTGGCTGGCACTTGTAGCAACAAATGAAAACCAAACGTCGTCATCAGGAGTTCCAAAGCTGGAAGTGCAAGCTCCTGTAGGCGTTACCGTTGAACTTGTCGCACCTACTGTAGTGTAAGGAGTTGGGCTGCAAGATGCAGAAGATGTCAGAGCGATTGCTCCGGAACAGTTGTTATTTGCTGGCGGAGCTGGCGGAGCTACAGGGGCACTAATCGTCAAAGTATATGGCGAACAAGTTGGTGCAGCCCATGTTGTGACTACTACCGTATAAGTAGTTCCAGCGACCACCGCAAAAGT